>JBBKVT010000267.1:0-10034 GCA_037968535.1 Paracoccaceae bacterium | reverse complement strand
CCGGCCAGCCGTTCATCCTGGCCAATGCCTGGGACTTCGGCAGCGCGCGGATGTTGGCGGCACTTGGCGCGGAGGCACTTGCGACCTCCTCGGCCGCACATGCCTTCACGCTTGGCCGTCCCGACGGCACCGTGACCCGCGACGAGGCGCTGAGCCATGCCGCCGATCTGGTCACCGCGACACCGCTGCCGGTCTCGGGCGATTTCGAGAACGGGTTTGCCGACGCCCCTGACGCGGTCGCAGAAACCGTTCGCCTTGCCGCCGAGGCGGGATTGGCCGGGATATCGATCGAGGACACCGTCCCGGCCGACAAATCGGCTTACGACTTCGATCTGGCGGTCGAGCGCGTCCGTGCCGCTGCGGCTGCCGCGCGGGCCTTGCCGCGGGACTTCGTGCTGGTGGCGCGCGCTGACGGCGTGATGACCGGGTGCTACGATATCACCGAGGCGCTGAAGCGGATCCGCGCCTTTGACGCGGCCGGTGCCGATTGCCTTTATGTCCCGCTGCCAAAAACCCGCGACGACCTTGCGGCCATCTGCAAGGCCACCGCCAAGCCGGTCAACGCGCTGGCTGCCGGACCCTACACGGCACTCAGCCGTACCGAGTTCGCAGACATGGGTGTCGCGCGGATCTCGCTCGGCTCGGCGCTGGCGCGGGTGACGCATCGCGCGATCCATGATGCCGCCACCGCGATGTTCCGAAACGGCGACTTCACGCCGCTGTCGCATTCTGTCAGCGGCGCTGAAATCGACGGGCTTCTGGGCTGAGCATTATTTGTCCCGAAATATCCCCGCCGGAGGCAGTGATTGCTTGTCACCCGCGGACCAGCCGGATCGGTTACGCACCATGAATCACGACGAGCTTAACCACTGGTCCAAACGGGCCGCCGACTGGACCCGCGACTATTACGCCACGTTGCGCGACCGTCCGGTCCGCGCCCGGACAAGCCCCGGCGAAACGGCGACAAAGCTGCCGGCCACGGCCCCCGACCAGCCCGAGCCGATGGAAACCATCTTCGCCGATTTCGAGGCGATCGTGCCCGGCGCGATGACGCACTGGCAGCACCCCCGGTTCTTTGCTTATTTCCCGGCCAATGCCGCGCCCGCCTCGATCCTGGCCGAGCAACTGACCGCGGCCCTCGCGGCGCAAGCGATGCTCTGGCAAACCGCCCCGGCGGCGACCGAAATCGAAGAGGTGATGGTCGGCTGGCTGCGCGACGCGCTGGGACTTCGGCCCGGATTCTGCGGCACGATTCACGACAGCGCGACCACCGCGACGCTTTCGGCGGTCCTAACGATGCGCGAGCGGGCGCTGGGCTGGCGCGGCATTGATGACGGTCTTGCGGGCCTTCCTGCCGTCCGGCTCTATGCCTCTGACGAGACCCATTCGTCGATCGACAAAGCCGCCCGGATCGCCGGGATCGGCCAGAGCAACCTGCGCAAGATCGCCACCGATGCCAGCCTGTCGATGCGGCCAGAGGCGCTGGATGCCGCGATCCGCGAGGACAAGTCGCAGGGTTTCCTCCCCGCTGGCGTTATCCTGTGCGTGGGTGGCACCTCGGTCGGTGGCACTGACCGGATCGCGGCGCTGATCAAAGTCGCCAAGGCCCACGATCTTTATACCCATGTCGATGCGGCCTGGGCTGGGTCGGCAATGATCTGTCCCGAATTCCGCGCGCTTTGGCAAGGGGTCGATGGCGCCGATTCAATCGTCTTCAACCCGCACAAGTGGCTGGGCGCCAATTTTGACTGCGCCGTCCAGTTCCTCGCCGATCCGGCGCCACAAGTGCGCACCTTGGGCTTGCGCCCGGAGTATCTGCAAACCCTCGGGCAATCCGAGATCACCAATTTCAACGAATGGACGGTGCCGCTTGGCCGCCGGTTCCGGGCGCTGAAACTGTGGTTCCTGCTGCGCGCTTACGGGCTTGACGGGTTGCGCGCCCGCATTCGCAATCACGTCGCCTGGGCGGGCGAGTTGTGCGGCGCGATCGAAGGGCTGCCGGGGTTCGAGATTGTCACCCGGCCGATGCTGTCACTGTTCACCTTCCGTTACCACAGCGACGCCGAGACCGAGGCACTGCTTGGTCGGATCAACGATGACGGGCGCATCTATCTGACCCAAACTCGACACCGCGACCAGTTCGTGATCCGCGTTCAGGTCGGCCAGTTCGACTGCACCCGCGCTGACGTCATGTGCGTGCTCGACGTCTTGCGCGATCTGACCGATCGGCCATGAAAACGCATGAAAAAGGGCGCTGAAACCAGCGCCCTTTTCGTGACTTCGTGAATTGATCAGAAGTTGTAGCTGACCCGCGCGGCGACGGTCGTTGCCGTGGCGTCGATGCCAGTGTCGTCGAAATCGTCAAACTCATGGTAGAGGATCTCGCCACCAACAGTAACGGCATTGGTAACCTTGTAGTCGAGGCCCAAACCGGCAACCCAACCCCAGTCGCTAAAGTTGTCGCCGCCCAGTTCCGCGTCGGCGTAAGCCGCACCGGCGGTTCCGTAGACAAGCGTGTTGCCCATGTCGTAGCCGGCCCGCATCTTCAGACGACCGACATTGTCAAGGCTGCCGCCGCCGTCGAAATTGATGTCGGCCCAGTCGTAGCTGGCTTCACCACCAACAACCCACTGGCCGAGATCGACCTGGTAACCTGCAAACAGACCACCAATGGCGCCATCGCCGTTGTTACCATCGGCTTCGGCATCGCCGTAGCCCAATTCGCCACCGACATAGCCGCCGGTCCAGTCACCGCTGACCATGACGGGTGACTGCATGACCACTGGTTCTGTGGTCATTACAGGTTCGCTCATTCCTCCGGCAAAAGCCGGCATCGTCGTCAGTGCGATCACACTTGCTGTCGTTAGAATTCTCATTCCGTGCCTCCGTTTCTTACTGCAGGGCCAGTATCGGCACCTGCCTGTCCACTCACAATCGCCCACAGGGTCGAAAACCCGCACCTGCATGCGTCTCAACAATGCTGACATAATAGATGTTCCCGAGAATACCATAACCACACGAATTCGTGAGTGAACACAGGCTGATAAGCACCGATGACGCGCCCTGAATTCAGCAGGAATGCGCCTAGCCGGCTGCGGCTTTTTGTTCCAGCACCAGCCATTCGTCTTCGGCTGCGGACAGGGCTGCTTCGCGCTGCGACAGCGCTTCGCTCGCCTTGCGGAATTTTACCGGTTCGCGGGCGTAGAGCTCTGCATCCGACAGAAGTTCGCCGAGCTTTTCGATTTCCGCTTCGAGCCGGTCAATCAGCGCCGGCAACTCGTTCAGCCGATGCCTTTCAGTGAAAGACAGCCCGCCCTGTTTCGTGGCATCTCCGTCGGATTTCGCCGTTGCGGCCTTCGATTTTCCGCCGGCTGTCTGGCTGGTCCGCGCACCGCGTTGCGCCTGATAGTCGGTCCAGCCGCCGGCATAGATCACCGCGTTGCCGTCGCCTTCCATCGCCACGGTCATCGTCGCGACCCGGTCGATGAAATCGCGGTCGTGGCTGACCAGCAGCACCGTTCCGTCATAGTCGCCAAGCACTTCTTGCAACAGATCAAGCGTCTCGATGTCCAGATCATTGGTCGGCTCGTCCAGCACCAGAAGATTGCTTTCGCGCGCCATGATCCGCGCCAGAAGAAGCCGCGCCTTCTCGCCGCCTGACAGGCTGCGGACCGGGGCACGCATCTGGGCATCGGAAAACAGGAAATCCTTGAGATAGCTGACCACATGCCGCGGCTGACCGCGCACCATGACCTGATCGGCCTTGCCGGAAACGCCGGTCTTGGGATCCCCGGTCAGGTTTTTCCACAGGCTGAGGTCGGGGTTCAGCCCGGCCCTTGCCTGATCAAAGACCGCGATTTCGAGCTTGGTGCCAAGCTTGACGCGGCCCGCGTCGGGCGCGATTTCTCCGGTCAGGATCTTCATCAGGGTTGTCTTGCCGACGCCGTTCGGGCCGACGAATGCGATCCGGTCGCCGCGCGCGATCTGCACCGAGAAGTCGGTGACAATCGGACGGTCGCCGAATGCCATCGAAATCCGTTCCGCCTCGATCACCCGCTTGCCGGATTTCGTGCCGGATTCCAGTGCCAGTTCGGCAGCGCCCTGACGGCGGATCATCGCCCCGCGCTCGGCGCGCAGATCGGCCAGGGCGCGGACCCTGCCTATGTTGCGCTTGCGCCGGGCGCTGATGCCCTCGACCGCCCACCGGCCTTCGGACTTGATCTTGCGGTCCAGCTTGTGACGGGCTTCGTCCTCTTCTTCCCAGACCTTGTCACGCCACACCTCGAACGCGTCGAAACCCTGTTCCTGGCGCCGCACCTGCCCGCGATCGATCCACAGCGTCGCGCGTGTCAAGGCCCGCAGGAAGGCGCGGTCGTGCGAGATCAGCACGAAGGCCTTGCGGGTTTCGCGCAACTCGTTCTCGAGCCAGCGGATCGCCTGAATGTCGAGATGGTTGGTCGGTTCGTCCAGCAGCATCAGTTCCGGTGCCTCGGCCAGCAACTTGGCCAGCGCGGCGCGGCGGCGTTCCCCGCCCGAGGCGGTTGCGACCGGGGTTTCGGGATCGAATTTCAGCCCTTCGGCAACCACGGCGACCCGGTAATCCTCGCCCGCCGCAAGGCCGCTGGCGGCGAAATCGCCGAGCGTCAGGAAGCCTTCCATGCCGGGTTCCTGTTCCATGTAGCCGACGCTGACACCCGGCGGGACCACGCGGCTGCCGCTGTCGGAATCGACCAGCGAAGCCATGACCTTCATCAGTGTCGATTTGCCCGATCCGTTGCGCCCGACGAGCGCCACGCGATCGCCCGGCTGGACGACCAGATCGAGCCCTTCAAACAGTGGATCACCACCAAAGGTCAGGGAAATATCGGAAAGCTGCAACAGCGGAGCACGGGCCATGGCCGCCAGCTATCTTGCAGCCGGTGGCGCGTCAATGGCTCATCATTCGTTCGAAAATATCCCCGCCGGAGGCCCGGTTGATCACATGGTGACCGCCTCGGCTGCCACCGCGCGCAGCAGCCTGACCCGCGCTGGCGGGATTGCCCCGATCTCGAGCCCAGTAAAGACATGAAGGGTGTTCAGATCGGTGTCGACAACCGCATGGTCGCTGACCCAGCCGCCCATCATCAGGTAGGTCCGCAACAGTGGCGGCATCGACAGCATCGCGGCGCGCGGGTCGGGCTTGCGGCGCAGCCGGGCGGCGAAGCGAAAGACCGTCGGCGCCTTGATCGCCGGACGCCAGCGCTTGGGCGCCAGATGCCGCGCTTTCAGCACCGCGAATGCGTCAAGGTAGTCGCGTGTCTCGGTCCCCTTGAACGAAGAGCACCCGAACAGCAGATCGACGGCCTCGTCTTCGATCACGCGGGTCACCGCGGCCCAAGCGACGCGCAAAATGTCGGGATCGTGGCAGGTGGGGTGAATGCAGAACCGGCCCAGCTCGATCATCCGGCCTGGGTAGTCCCCCAGCCCCGCCAGCCCGTAGAATTGCGCCGAATAACTGTGCGAGATCGTGCGACCGCGATCAAAGAGCATGAACCGGAAGGTGCAGACCAGCCTGCCACCGTCGCGTTCCTCTATCAGAACGTGACGGCAGAGCGGGTCAAAGCGATCGGTATCCACGCCGCCGCCTTGCGCCGTCGGTCGAAACGCCAGCCAGCGCAGCCGCTGCGCGGCTTGCACATCGGCCGCACCAACTGCCTGTCGGACGGTGTAGCGGCCTTTGCCAAACACGGCCATCTGCGGCCCTTTCCCGTCAATCACCGGGGCGTGACCCGGACTGGTGAAACCCTCACCCCGCGTTACATAGGTGTTTCCGCCTGTTACCACACCAGATATGACAAAAGTCTGACATCTCGCGAAAGGATCAGCTATGGAAAAGATCGTGAAGACCGAAGAGGATTGGCGCAACGAGTTGTCGGAGCTTGCCTACACCGTCACGCGCAAGCACGGCACCGAACGCGCCTTCAGCCATGACGATTTTCCTAAAGAACCCGGCACGTTCGCCTGCACCTGCTGCGGTGCGCCGGTCTTCGATCAGGCGCATAAATTTGACAGCGGCACCGGCTGGCCGTCGTTCTGGCAGCCCAGGGATACCGAGATGGTGGGCGAAAGCAGCGACAACCGCTGGTTCATGAAACGGACCGAAGTGCATTGCAACCGCTGCGAGGCGCATCTGGGGCATGTCTTTCCCGATGGCCCGCAGCCAACCGGCCTGCGCTACTGCATCAATGGCGTGGCACTGGACTTCAAGCCCGATGCCGACACCTAGTTGATGAACTGATCGGCTTGGAAATTGCCAAGGTTGCCAAGCAGTTGACGCAGGAATGTCGTGTCGCGCACCGAACTTGTGGTGACGCGGCGCGACAGCGCGATGACGCGACCATCCTGCAAGCCGAACCGCTCGATATTCGCGACTCGTTCAGCGCCGTCAAAGCTGATCACCAGAACCTCGCGCTCGATCTCTTCGGGTTCCTTGTAGGCATAGTGGCGGAACCGGCTTTCCACGTAATACCAGGCGTCCTGGTTCGACATGCCTTCCGCGGTAGGGCGACCGATCAGGGTGCCGACGGTTTGCTTGGAATCCCTGCCCACAACGACCTGGGCCAGGTCGGTATCCAGCGGCGCGTAGCCGTGGTTGCGGTATTGGGCGGTGCATGAAGCCACGACCAGAACCACCGCGCCGAACATCAACGCCCGTCTCAAACCGGCCAGATTTAACATTACGACCCCTTGCCTTGCGGTTCTTCGCCTCTTATCCGGCTTACAGAAGGAACCACCACTGTTCAAGAACATCAAGAGGCGGTCCAAAATGCCGACACCTTCGCCATGGTCCCATATCCTGCGGATCGCAGATCTTCCGGGGCGCCGGCCCACGACGTTCAATCTGACCTCCGATGAGGCCACGACCCGCGCGATTGCGACTGACCTTGACCTGCTGGGCTTGAGGAAACTGCGCTTTGCCGGAGAGCTTTCGCCGATGAATGCGCGCGATTGGCGGCTGGTGGGGCAACTGGGGGCGACGGTCACCCAGCCCTGCATCGTCACGCTGGAACCGGTCACGACCCGGATCGACGAAGATGTCGCGCGCACTTACGCCTCGAAACTGGCTGAATTCATTGCCGGAAGCGAGGTCGAGATGTCCGAGGATGACAGCGTCGAGCAGCTTACCAAAGTCATCGACATCGGCGCGCTGATGGTCGAGGCGCTGGCGCTTGCCTTGCCGCTCTACCCCCGCGCCGACGGTGCCGAACTGGCGCAGGCGGTGTTTACCGAACCGGGCAAAGAGGCGCTGACGGATGACGACGCAAAACCCTTTGCGGGCCTGAAGGGGTTACGGGACAAGTTGAGCAAGGGTGAAGAGTGACCCACCCCGCGCGTCGCAACAGTGCGCGGAAGGCGGGGTTTCGGGCAGTTCGCGGATGCGGGCCGAATCAGAGTGTTAACGCCGCAAAACCAACGCTTTAGGCCGGTCTGCATTGCGTCTGCAAAGTGTCTGCAAAACGTATGGCAAGGTGTCTGCGAATTGGCCGGTTAACCGGGCGTTCGAGGGATTGCGGGCTGTTGATCATTCGCCGTGATACGTGAAGAAAGCATGCCGCCAGATACCGCTTGCTTCACTTGGAACCAAACCTGTAGGCTGTGCGATGGTTTGGCAAAATTCGGATTTGAGCTTGCGAGAGTTCCAGTTGATGGGTGAAATTCGACGATGAGGAGCCTCCGGAAAAACAATGTCAGCATTTCTGGCAGCGGCTCGAAAACGCTGGTTTTCGTTCATGGTTACGGGTGCGACCAAAGCATGTGGCGTTTCGTGGCGCCGCAATTTGAGTTAAGCCATCGTGTCGTGCTTTACGACCTCACCGGAATGGGTCAATCGGACCTGAGCGAATACGATTTCAAGGCCTATCGAACGCTGCAACGTCACGCGGATGATCTGACGGCCATATTGGAAGACCTTGAGGTGAGTGATGGTGTCCTGATTGGACATTCGGTCGGCGCGACGATTGCCTGCCTCGCTGCGTTGAAATGCCCGGAACGGATTTCCGCCCTTGCCCTTGTGGCACCGTCACCAAGCTTCATGAATGACGCCGCCTATACCGGCGGGTTCGACCGGGAGGCGCTTGAAGGTCTGGTCAACCTGATGGACGAAAATTTCCTTGGATGGACCAGCCGGGTGACGCCCACCATTGCGGGCGAAGACAGGGCGGGTGAAACTGCGGCCGAACTGACCCAAAGCTTTTGCCGCACCGATCCGGCGATTGCGAAACATTTCGGACGTATCACCTTTTTGGCGGATCATCGCGCCGACATGAAGCGCGTCGAGGCGCCTGCTGCCATCATCCAGTGCACGGATGACGCACTTGCGCCGGTCGATGTGGGCGTGTGGCTGTCGGAGAACATGAAACGTGGTACGCTAAAGTTCATCGAAGCAACTGGCCATTGCCCCCATATGACCGAACCTGCGAAAACGACAGAGGCGATCCGGGAATTCCTGGCGGTGACGGACTAGGATGAACATACCTACTTCCGTCGAGACGGCTCTGAGTCCGGAGTTGATTGGCGACGCACCGTGTGGCTTTCTATCGACCCACCCAAATGGCAATATTATCTACGCCAACAAGACCCTGGCGCGCTGGCTTGGATATGAAACCGGCAAGTTGCCGGCCAAGTTCACGATCCGGGATATCTTCACCAAATCAAGCGGGATGTATTACGAAGCGCAGATCGCGCCGATGTTGCGCCTTCAGCGATTTGTGCGGGAAATTTCCTGCCAGCTTGCCACGCGAGACGCGCAGCGAAGCCTGCCGGTCTTGATGAATGCGACGCTGCGCGAGGCTTCCGCCGAGGTTCCGGAACGCATTGATTTCGTTTTTTTCGGCGCGACCGAGCGGCAGCGGTTCGAGGCAACTCTGCGCGAGGCCCGCGCGGAAGCCGAGGAACTTGCAGTCATCGTCAGAAACGCCACCGTCGGCGTCGTTCGGGTCGATCATGAAGGACGCCTGAAACGGTGGAACGCAGCCGCCGAGGCCCTTGTTGGAAGCATCGGGGCGAAAATCGACGGCAAAGCGATCGGCGAGGTTCTGAAATTAGGCGACACCGACGGCGACTGGTTTCAGCTTGCCAAGAAGACGCTGGAAGACAAGGGCGACTATCGCTTTGAATCGAACATCCGCGACGAGGTTTTCCTGGGCATTTCCGTCGCGGAAATCGTGAACGTCGACGATCCTTTCGCGCAATCGGACTATTCGATCATTCTGAGGAATGTCACTGATCGGGTCCGTGACAACAAGCGTCTCAACCTCATGGTTCGGGAACTGAACCACCGTGTGAAGAACACGCTTGCCGTCGTGTCGGTGCTGGTCAGGCAGTCGTTTCGCGGAGCAGAATTTGAGGAAGAGCGGCGAAAACTGCTCGACCGGCTGCAAAACATCTCGGTTTCAAACGACATTCTCACATCCCATTATTGGGATAGCGTCGAGATTTCAGAACTCGTCAGGCCGTTGCGGGCACAATTGGACAATCCCGAGCGCATCGTCTGTGAGGGTCCCAAGATCCTGTTGAATCCGAACCAGTTCAAAGCCATTTCGATGGCGTTTCACGAATTGACGACAAACGCCTTGAAATACGGCGCGCTGTCGAACGAAAGCGGGACGGTTTCAATCCGATGGTTATTGGAGGGGCCAGAGAATAACCATTTTACAATAGCGTGGGACGAGACCGGCGGACCGCCGGTTCAGGCGCCGGAAAAGAGCGGTTTCGGCACGATGATGATCGAGAATATATTGTCAGCCGAGTTTGAGGGGAAGACAGAGTTGGATTTCCGTCCCGAGGGACTTCAATTCAGGTTTTCCGGAACGATCTGACGGATATATGTTCCACGCGGCCCTGGTTCTGACCGGGACGATCCCAAAAAACCCTTGTGCACTGACCAAATCCCACTATGTTCCCGGCCTTCTTGCAAGATCGGTTGGACACGGGGCGCGGAAGCGCGTAAGAGGCCGTGAAAACCGCGAACAAGAACCAGATTTACACGGGGCCAT
>JBBKVT010000266.1:0-3989 GCA_037968535.1 Paracoccaceae bacterium | reverse complement strand
GGCATCGCACGAACCGGGTCGCGCTTGTCGATCTGGACCTGCAATTCGGGAACGCGAATGTCTTCATGGATGTCGAGGACAACGGCGGCTTCCTTAAGCTGATCGAGTCGAACGACATTCCGGATGCGAAATACATGCACGCCATCATGCAACGGCATCGCTCGGGCGTGGATGTGCTAAGCGCGCCGCTTCCGATTGCGCCGCTGAACGCCCTGCGTCCAGACATTGCCGGCGCCATTCTTGACGTATTGCGGGCCGAGTATGACTTTGTCGTTGTTGATCTGCCGAGGGCAATGGTCGACTGGCTGGAACCGGTTCTGAGCCGGGCGACGCGGCTGGCGATCGTCACCGACACGTCGGTTCCGTGCATTCGCCAATCCAAACGCATGCTGGATTTCTATCGCGAGGCCAATGTTGGCCTGCCGGTCGATCTGATCGTCAACCGCGAAAGGAAGCCGCTGGTACGTTCGCAGCACCTCAAGGAAGCCGAGACCGCACTGGAGGCAAGGTTCGCCTACTGGATACCAGACAATCCACGCATTGCGCGCAAGGCGGTGGATCTGGGCAAACCGATCACCGACCTGTTTCCAAGGTCCGACATCAGCAAGGCCTTCCGAAATCTTGCGACACTCACCCTAGCGGCTCTGCCAGCCGTAACAGCCACAACTAGATAATGGGACATCGGCGACATGTTTAAGGATTTCAGATCCAAGCTGGGCGACACCGAGCCCAAGGTCATCAAGCTGGAGCGTCCTGTCGTGCAGGCTACGCCAACGCAGAAGCCCGCCATAGATCAGAACTTCAAGGACTATCTGGATCTGAAAAGCCGGATGCATGAAGCGCTACTGGATCGGCTGAACCTTGCGGTCATCGACAAGGTCGAAAAGAGCGATCTTAAGCGCCAGATTGCCCAGCTGGTCACGCAACTGCTGGACGCGGAAGGCACACCGATGCGGGCCGAACCGTTCGGAAAACTGGTGGACGAGTTGATTTTCGAAGTGATGGGTCTTGGGCCGCTCGAACCGCTGCTGGCCGACCCCACGATCAACGACATCCTGGTGAATTCGCATGAGCACGTCTACGTCGAGCGGTTCGGCCTGCTGGAAAGAACGCAAGTCCGATTTCGGGATGAGCGTCACCTGTTGCGGATTATCGACAAGATCGTCAGCAACATTGGCCGCCGCATCGACGAATCTCAGCCTTGGGTCGACGCGCGTCTGCCCGATGGCAGTCGCGTCAACGCGATCATCCGGCCTTGTTCGGTCGATGGTCCGGCGCTGTCGATCCGCAAATTCGCCAGCCATCGTCTGACGCTGGATACGATGATCGAGCAGGGAAGTCTGACACCCAAATCGGCGCTTGTGCTCAAAGCAATGGTCGAAGCGCGATTGAACGTCGTGATTTCCGGCGGCACCGGGTCAGGCAAGACCACGATGCTAAACGCCATGTCGTCCTTCATCGACCCGGCTCAGCGAATTGTCACGATCGAGGATGCCGCCGAGCTGCAGCTGCAGCAGGCACATGTCGTCCGGCTGGAAACCCGCCCTGCAAGTGCAGAAGGAACCGGTGCCGTAAACCAGAGGGATCTGGTGCGGAACGCTTTGCGGATGCGGCCGGACCGGATCATCGTAGGCGAAGTCCGCGGCGTGGAATGTTTTGACATGTTGCAGGCCATGAATACCGGACACGACGGATCAATGACCACGATCCACGCAAACTCGGCGCGCGATGCGCTTGGCCGGATCGAACAGATGGTCACGATGCTCGGGGCAGACATTCCGATCCACACGATCCGTTCGCAGGTCGCGGCCGGCATCCATGCCGTCGTGCAGTTGAACCGGATGAGCGACGGATGCCGCCGTGTCACCAGTATCTCCGAAGTGACGGGCATGGAAAACGACACCATCACCATGCAGGATCTCTTTGTCTTCAAGCGCACCGGCAAGTCGGAAACCGGTGCGATCCTAGGCGATTTCGTGATGACCGGCATACGCCCGAAAAGCGCCGATCTGCTTGCCAACGCGGGCCTCGATCTGACGCCCAAGTTCTTTCAGCGCGATGAGGTGAACCCGTGAACCTGCAATCGACCGAAGTTTTGCTGATCATCTACGTTCTGGTGTTCGTCGGTATCCTTCTGGCTTTTGATGGCGCGCGCCAGTTTCTATCGCGATCAGAGAATACTTCCGAGGCGCGCAATCGACGTATCCGCATGATGAAGAACGGCGCTACGTCCGATGATGTTCTTGCGCAGCTTTTCTATTCCAGAAGGTCCGGACGAGGTCTCAATCTGATCCCGGATGTTGGCAAGTCGCTGCGGCAAGCAGGGCTATCAGTATCGCCGCTGCTGTTTTACATTCTGTCTGCGGTTCTGGGCGGGTTTGTTTTCGTCGCCGGGCAGGTCTATCTGCCTGCAGTCTTCGCCCTTCCTGCAGCGCTGGTTTCCGCGGTCGGGGTCCCGCTGCTGGTTTTGCAGGCATTCCGGAAAAAACGGATGGAAAAGCTGGTGTCGCAACTTCCTGATGCCCTTGACCTGATGGGGCGAGGCTTGCGGGTCGGACATCCGCTAAACGTAACCGTTGCTAGTGTCGCAAGCGACATGGCCGACCCGATCGGTACAGAGTTTGGCCTGATCCAGGATCAGGTGAGTTATGGCGACGATATTGTCAGCGCCTTCAGGGATTTTGCCGACCGCGTCGATTTGGAAGACGCGCGTTATCTGGCCGTCAGCGTCGGGATTCAACACGGAACCGGCGGCAACCTGGGCCGGGTGCTGACAGTGCTCGCTAAAGTGATCAGGGACCGGGCCACGATGCGCAAGAAGATCAAGGCGATTTCGTCCGAAGGCCGGTTAAGCGCGGTGATCCTGTCGATCCTGCCATTCGGAATATTCGGGTCAATTCACATCTCGACACCCGGGTTCTACGGCGATGTTCAGTCCGACCCGCTTTTCATGCCTTTTGCCATCACGATTTTGTCCCTTGTCGCACTTCAGGCGTTGATCCTGCGCAAGCTTGTGACCTTCAAATTCTAGGAATTCGACCATGCTGTCCAACCTGATCGACCAGATTGAAACCTTGGGGTTCAGCCCGGAATTCCTGGCTTTGGCCGGACTCGGTTTGGGGATGTTGGTGATTGTATTTGGCGTTTCTGGGGCGTTTTCGGGCGCAAGTCCGGCGGGCCGGCGGATGATCATTTCAACCGACACACGATCGCGGCGCGCCGACTTTGATCTGATCCGCACCGGCAACGAAAGTCCAAGCGGGATCCTGAAGGCATTTGTCCCGACATCGCAGCAAGAGCGTACCAAGATCGCCAAGAAGCTGCGGCAGGGCGGCATTCACAGACCGACGGCGGTGCGAAACTACTACCTTGTCCGCTCGGTTCTGGGGATCGTCCTGCCCGCCCTGTTCATCGGCATCTTGGTGCTGCCGGACGATATTGCGTCGCAGACCGGAATTGCCGAGTGGCGGAACGGCTTGACTTGGATCACGATGTTTCAGGTGCTCGGCGGACTGATCGGTTTGGGTTTTTATGGCCCGTCCTACTGGCTGAAAAGAAGGATCGCCGACCGCCGAAACACGATCCAGCTTAACATGCCCAATGCCTTGGACCTGCTTCAGGTCAGTATCGAAGCCGGACTGGGCTTTGACGCGTCGCTTGCGCGCGTCGCCCACGAACTCGCCGAGGTTTGCCCGGAACTGTCCGAGGAATTCATGATGCTGCAGTTGGAGATCCAAGCCGGGAAGGAACGCGACCGGGCCTATTTCGACATGGCGCAACGGGTTGGACTTGATGAGATGACGTCGTTTGTGAATGTCATTCTGCAATCGGCGCAATTCGGGACAAGTGTGTCCCAGGCCCTGAATGCCTATGCCGAAGACATGCGGCTTAGCCGGGAAATCAGGGCGCAGGAAAAGGCAAACAGGCTGCCAGTTCAGATGTCGGCTGTTCTGGCCGCGCTGATGATGCCCACGCTTCTGATGATAACA
>JBBKVT010000265.1:0-21823 GCA_037968535.1 Paracoccaceae bacterium | reverse complement strand
CGTCGATCCCAAGCGCCATTGGGCGTCCGATCGGCGGGCCTTCCAGAAGGCGCGGAAGCAGAGACAGCGGCAGATTGTCGATCGCTTCGAACCCCAGATCTTCGAGGACTTTGACTGCGGTGGATCGTCCGGCACCTGACGGGCCAGTGACCAACACCAGGCGAGGTAGTGCAGCCCCGCGCGTCCTATCCTGGGCATCAATACGATCATCTGTCATCAAATGCTCCTGCCGCCCTTTAGATACTGCAAAAGAGCGGCAGGAAAATGGCCATGCATAGTGCTGTGAAGCAGCGGCACTTCAATCCCTAGAAGTGTAACGGCCCGGAGGGGAGGGTGACGGTCTTCCTCGACGTGATCGAGATTGACAACGATCGCAATGGGTGCGGACCGGACCGTCGCTGCTGCTAGAATACCGACGCCCCGCGCTTCAATTCGGCCGCGAATTGCGGGCGGACAACTTGCGAAAACTGCTCCGTCGCGCGCCTCCAGAATTGTTCGATCATCCGAAATCAGTACCGCCCCCCGTGCCAACAGTTCCAGCGCAAGGGCAGACTTGCCGCTGCCGGAACGTCCTTGGATCAATGCAGCCGTCGGTCCAACAGCTACGCAACTGGCGTGCACGATTGTCCGAAGCGTTTCCATCTGGTCACATTCGATTGTGCGATAGCGCAGTCACATCGGTAGGCCGACGACGAATCGGGCGCCAAGCGGCTCTGACGTGATATCGGCATCGGTTGGCCGAATATTCTCGGCCCAGATCACGCCGCCATGAGCTTCGACAATCTGCTTCGAAATTGCCAAGCCGAGACCGGAGTTGTTTCCGAACTGGCCAGCGGGACGTTCGGAATAGAACCGGTTGAATATCTTGGTCAGCGCCTGTTCCGGTATGCCCGGGCCAGTATCCTCGACCACCACCAGTACCCGATTGTCGCGTCGACGCGCCCAGACACGGATGGCGTCACCCGCTTCACAGAAGGAAATGGCGTTAGTGATCAGGTTGACGAAAACCTGTGCCAGACGCGCCTCGAGCCCCTGAACATGAATCGGGACCTGCGGTAGATCGGAAATGAACTCTACGCCCTTGCCGGAGGCCTCCTTGCCGAGGTGATCGGTCAGGTTGCGCAACATATGGACGAGGTCGAACGGCTCTTCTTCTTCCTTGACCAGTTCGCTGTCCAGACGTGAGGCATTAGAGATGTCGCTGACCAAGCGGTCCAGCCGCCGCACGTCATGGTCGATCACATCCAGCAGGCGATCACGTTGATCTTCACGTTTGGCAACGCGCAATGTCCCGACCGCTGACCGAAGACTGGCCAACGGGTTCTTGATTTCATGTGCCACATCTGCGGCGAATTGTTCGTTGGCGTCAATTCGATCGTAAAGCGCGGCAACCATGCCCCGCAACGCCCCCGACAGACGGCCGATTTCATCCGGGCGGCCCGACAGGTCCGGAATCCGAATGCGCCCGGGGCTGATCTTGCGCGAATTGCGGTCGCGCCCGACTTCGGCCGCCGCTGCCAGATCGGACAGCGGATTGGCGATGGTGGAAGCCAGCACGAGACTGAGGCCGATCGACACCAAGATCGCTATGACAAACATCTGAAGCACTTGTTCGCGCTCGCTGCGAACCAAGCTGTCAATCTCGCCAGCCGCGCTTGTCAGAGCCACCGCGCCGATTGGTTTATCCCCATGAAAGATCGGAGTCGCCACGGCGAATACAGTATTGCCGTCTGGACTATAGCCGGTCTTGACTTGCGTCGGGCCAGCAAGCGTCGCCGAAATCAGTCCCCGGGCCTGGCTTTCTACGTCCTGCTCGATCTTCTGCGGTCCTGCCGGGGCCAGAAGGCTGGAGATCACGTCCCAGACTCCATTTAAAAACCCGGTTATGATCGTGCTGCGATCATCTTCCTGCAAACCCTGAACCGGGCGCATATCCGGGCGGTCCATCCCGAGTGTGCTTGCGACCATCGCTTCGGCGCTGTCGAAAACGAAGACTTCGACCCTTGTCGGCAGATCCAGTTCGCGCAGCGTTTCGGCCGCGTCGATTCCATCGACTTGGGACAGCGACGCCCTTCCGCTTTCGTCAAGTTGCGCCTCAAAAACGTCGGCGATCAGTTCTGCCTCGACCACCAACCCTCGTTCGCGCTGGAACACAAGGCTATCGCGGAACGGATTGAGGTAAAGCACCCCCGCCACGAGTATGATCAAGGCCATCAGGTTGAAGGTCACGATCTTGCGGGCAAGTGGCGAGCGGTTGATCGAAATCAGACCGCGCCGTTCGCGACGCGCCCTCATCTCGGAATCCGACGTGGTGTGCGGGGCGACCCAGTCGTCGCCCAGGACAACATCAGCCCGTTTTGCCGGCTTAGATTCCTTCACGTCTATCCTCGACGCGAGCGTCATTACTCTTCGTTATACCTGTATCCGATACCGTAGAGTGTTTCGATCGCAGTAAAATCATCGTCGACGGTCCGCATTTTCTTGCGTAGCCGCTTGATGTGGCTGTCGATCGTGCGGTCGTCGACATAAACCTGATCGTCATAGGCCACATCCATCAACTGATCGCGGCTTTTCACAAATCCGGGACGTTGTGCCAGTGCCTGTAACAACAGGAATTCCGTCACGGTGAGAGACACATCCTTGCCCTTCCAGGCGACCGAGTGGCGGAGGGGATCCATGCTCAGTTCGCCCCTGATCATGATCTTGTTCTCTTCGCCTTCCGGCGTCTCCCCGGTTTCGATCGCTTCCTGCCGACGAAGAAGTGCCCGGATGCGTTCGACCAGAAGCCGTTGCGAAAACGGCTTCTTTACGTAATCGTCGGCACCCATCCGAAGTCCGAGCACTTCGTCGATCTCGTCATCCTTGGATGTCAGGAAAATCACCGGCATCGACGATTTCTGCCGCACCCGCTGCAACAGGTCCATCCCATCCATTCGCGGCATCTTGATATCAAACACCGCCATGTCCGGCAGACGCTTGTTGAACGCGTCTAGCGCGGCCTGACCGTCATTGTATGTTTCAACCTCGAAGCCTTCGGCCTCTAGTGTCATGGCAACGGACGTCAGGATGTTCCTGTCGTCGTCCACCAACGCAATCCTCGACATAATTGGGATCCTTTGTACTACTCTGATGCCGCTTTTTCTTAGTATAGTCCCGGTTTCCCCCTTTGGAATCAACTGTTAACTGCGAATCATGCAGAGGAAACCGGTCGATCATCCGAAAAACTACTTCAGGAATGGCTAAATTACCTCACTTCCCGAACTTCGTTTCCGATCCGAAAGACATGATTGCGCTAAACCAAGGGTGATTGCGCTAACTGCTCGACTGTATCCTGTTACACTGTAAAATCCGTATGTTATAGGTCGGACAGGGAATGCTGCAGCAAACGGCGGATTTACGAAATCAGCCCATCGCGCCCATCGAAACTCAGTTGACGCCGGATCTGGCGCAGGAGCAACCGACATGACCACTGGACGGGTGAACCCGGAGTACACGCTGTCGAAGCACGGGATCACTGATGTTGGCCAGATCTACTACAATCTGATCGAGCCCGCATTGGTTGAAGAAGCAGTTAAGCGCGGCGAGGGTACGCTTGGCAAAGGCGGGAGCCTGTTGGTGACGACGGGCAAACACACCGGGCGTTCCCCGAAGGACAAGTTCGTGGTCAAGACGGCGGCGGTCGAAAAAGATATCTGGTGGGAGAATAATCCACCGATGGATCCTGCTGCCTTCGATCAGCTGCACGCCGACATGCTGGAGCACATGAAGGGCAAGGACTATTTCGTTCAGGATCTCTTTGCCGGTGCCGACGCCGCCCACAGGCTCGACGTGCGTCTGGTCAACGAACTGGCCTGGCATGGCCTGTTCATTCGCCACATGCTCCGTCGTCCGTCTCGCAAGGAGCTTGATAGCTTCACGCCTGATTTCACGATCATCAACTGTCCGACGTTCAAGGCAGATCCGGCACGGCACGGCTGCCGGTCCGAAACCGTGATCGCATTGAATTTCGACAAGAAGCTGATTCTGATCGCCAACAGCGCCTATGCTGGCGAGAACAAGAAATCGGTATTCTCTGTCCTGAATTACCTGCTGCCCGCCAAGAATGTCATGCCGATGCATTGCTCGGCCAACCACGCGCCGGGCAATCCTGTTGATACGGCGATCTTCTTCGGCCTTTCCGGCACCGGCAAGACTACACTTTCCGCCGACCCGAACCGTGTCCTGATCGGCGACGATGAACACGGCTGGTCGGACCGCGGCACCTTCAACTTCGAAGGGGGTTGCTACGCCAAGACTATCCACCTTTCGCCCGAGGCAGAGCCGGAAATCTACGCGACAACCACGAAGTTCGGCACGGTTATCGAGAATATGACATTCGATCCTGAGACCAAGGATTTGAATTTCGAGGACGACAGTCTGACGGCCAACATGCGCTGCGCCTACCCTATGGACTACATCTCGAATGCGTCCAAAACCGGGTTGGGCGGCCATCCCAAGAACATCATCATGCTGACATGTGATGCTTACGGCGTTTTGCCACCGATTGCTCGGCTTACACCGGCGCAGGCGATGTATCACTTCCTGTCGGGCTTCACCTCGAAGACACCGGGCACCGAAGTTGGGGTGCTTGAACCAATTCCGACTTTCTCCACCTGCTTTGGTGCGCCCTTCATGGCCCGCCGTCCCGAGGTCTACGGCAATCTTCTGCGAGACAAGATCGCCAAGTACGGGGCGACCTGCTGGCTTGTGAATACCGGCTGGACCGGAGGCGCCTTCGGTACCGGCAGCCGGATGCCGATAAAAGCTACCCGAGCGCTTCTTTCGGCAGCGTTGGACGGATCGCTTGCAGACGCGAAGTTCCGCAAGGATCCGAATTTCGGGTTTGAAGTTCCTGTCGCGGTTGCCGGCGTCGCTGACATCCTGCTGGATCCCCGCCGGACCTGGGACGATAGCGCGTCTTATGATCGACAAGCCCAAAGACTGGTCGACAAGTTCGCCGCCAATTTCGAGAAGTATACCGACTTCATCGATGATGACGTTAAAGCCGTCGCCATCGGCTAAATCTACCGGCCAGCGCGGGCCAGAAATTTCATGATCTCCGCGTTCACGGAGCTCGGCTTGTCCTCGTGCAAAATGTGCGAGGCATGAGCGATTTCAGTAATCCGGGCTTTCGGGATCAGCACTTGCAACCGCGCATTCAGACGATGGAACAACACGGGGCTGTCGCTGCCTTGCAGCAAAAGGACGGGCTGCGTCAGTTCGGCGATTTTCGCGGGATCAAGCGGAGGCAGGCCCTGACCCTGCAGTTGCGCTTTGTCGGAATTCCGATTTTCCCAGACCTGCTGGTAGCGGGCGCGTGACAAGGTGTTGAAGTAGGTTCTTCCCAGAACCGCTTTGCCCAGTATCTCTATCGCCAGCCGATCCTCGCCTGCCCGAAAGGCCCGAGCGGCCGGTCGCATAACAGCGGATCCGAAACGCGCCAGCGCGACCGCAGTGCGGGGCCGGGTCAAAAGAAGTATCAGAAACCGTAGCGGCCCCGGCGGCATTCTTCCGAACATTGTCATGACGGGTGGCTCGATCAAGACGAGGCTGCGCACCAGTGCAGGTTGCTGCAAAGCCAACATCAAAGCGATAAGTCCGCCCAATGAGTGGCCGACCAGATCGACTCTGCCCAACCCTTTCAACGCGATCAGCGCGAACAAGTCGTCGACATGCTGCTGTATCGGGTCGTCACCGCCTTCCGGAATTTCGGCATTCGGTCGCGCGTAGCGACGGCTGTAGGCAACCACACGGAATTCTTGCGCAAGCACCGATATCTGATTGTCCCAGGTGCGCACATCCGAGACCCCACCGTGCACCAGGACGACGGGATCACCCCTGCCCTGCTCGATGCAGGCCAGCCTGGTGCCGTTGACCTTGAGAGATTTGGTGTTGCGGAAATCAGCCATCATTTCGCGCTTCTCGCCAACGTAGCGCTTAAGGTCAACCGGACAGGTGCTGCCTTACGGAAAAGGCGCGGAGTTGCGCCCAGATCTATCGCTAGGGTGCCTCGCGCCTCAGAACCTTGTCCCCGCCGGTCACAATGACATCCATTGGAATATCGAATGGCTGCGGAAAGATTGTGGGCAGCGCCGCGATCGGCAGGCCAACACCTATGACAAACGGCGGCGGCGTCATCGCTGCCAATGTCCGGTCGTAAAAGCCGCCGCCATAGCCCAGCCGGAAGCAAGCAGGATCGTAGCCGACGAGCGGTGAGATGACGACATTGGGCACCAGCGGACGATCCTCGAGCGGGATCGGGATATTCCACACGCCGCGCCCCATACGACACCCCGGCGACCATTCACGAAAAGCCAGCGGTTGCGCCTTCGCGACGACCACCGGCAATGCAATTTTCGCACCCCGGTCATGTGCCGCCCGCATCCAGCCGCGCAGGTCCAATTCTCCTCTGAACGGCCAATAAAGACCAATCACATGCTCCGGTCCGGGTGCAATCAGCCTATCGAGTTCCCCCGCCACCTCGCCCGCGACTAAGGCGCGTACGTCGGCGGGTACCGCGATTCTGGCTGCAATTAGCTCTTCTCGTTTGGATTTTCGCCAGCGCGCGGTGTCAGCCGCGGCTTCGGTATCGATCGCGACAAAACCTTCTGCCGTTTCAGTCAGTTCATGACCGAAGCACGGGGAGGAGGCAACGCCGCGTGGTGGGTCCGACTCATCGCTCATGTTCCCATGGTCGCGCCCTCGAACGCCATGTGCAAGACCTCACTAAGCCATCAGTCCTCGCCGGACCAAGTTCAGTCCCGCAATGACCAACACCGCCAGAGTTGCTTTGCGAAACCGCTCTTGATCCATCCGGTCATGCGCCCAAAGCCCGATCGCCATCCCGACCAGCGCAGGCGCCACCAGCGACAGGCTTAGCGGCAGGGTCTGCGCGTTCAGCACCCCCGACCGCAAATGCGCGAGAAACAGCACCACCGCGCCCGAGGCATAGACCACGCCCTGTACCCGCATGTGATCCCGCTTCGGCGTGTCGATCGCAGTCAGATAGGCCACGGTCGGCGGGCCCCACACACCAGATATGCCACCGACCAGCCCCGCGAAGCTGGCGATCACAACCTCGGCGCGGCGGCGATGCTCGGGACGGATTCGCAATCGCCATCCAAAGAGCTGGGCGAGAGCGAAGATCGTGATCGGTAGGCCGAGGATCAGCAACATAGCTGCAGGCGGCAGAACGCGGACCAATTGCGCGCTGAGTGCGATGCAGATCAGGACGATCACAATATAAAGCCGAAACGCCTTGACCGATCGCCAAGCTTCGACGAGGCCGCCGCGCAACCCCTGCCAGACGTTCGCAACGACGGTGGGCACGATCAATGCTGCAAGTGCGAGCTCGGGCGGCATGAAGGACCCCATCGCGGAAATCATCACCATCGGCATAGCGAAGCCTACGGCGCCCTTGACGAAGCCGCCCAGCAGGGTCACGGCCAAAGCAATTCCGATATAAAACGGCTCGATTCCACCAAATAGTAGTTCCACCAGTTCTTTTCCTCGCTCGGTTGTTCCGGTTCTAGGACATTGCACGACTGTTCGCACCGGCAAATTCATTGCGATATATTCGATCCATTTCGCTGCCAATTTCGCATTTTAATTGCGCTGCGCGTGCAAAGCGAATATTCCCAACCGAAGCCAGAAAAGGAAAAGCTGCAATGCCCCACGATGGACAGGACAGGAGTACGACCCAAGCGATTTTGACAGACCTCCTTGCCTTGACCTCTGCAGCCCTAGATGCGGCGCAGACGGTTCTAATCCGTGCGACTGACGTGCTGCGAGACCGACTTGCAAAAGACGGCAGAATCTCGGCCGTGGAACTGGAAACTGATCAAACCGCGGCCCATGCCCTCGCCTGGTTGGCCACCTATGTCGAGGCACTGCGCCAGATGCAAAGCTGGGCCGCACGATTGCAGGAGATCGGCAAATTCGGCGAGGTCGAACAGCTTCTCCTTCAGATCGCCTTCGGCGAGTACCTTTGGCAGATTCACGGCGGTATTCCGATGAGCCAGGGCGAGATCGCTCGGTTGCAGGACATCGGACTGTCGCCAGAAGAGCAGCGCGCGCTCATGAATTCCGCCGTAGTCAAACTGACCCAGTCAGGCAACACCCAGGCCGCGCGGAAGCGTTTGGTCGAATTGATGCAGGACAATCACGGCCATGCGACCTTTGGTGCCACTGGTCTGGATGACGAACTTGAGATGATCCGCGATCAATTTCGTCGTTTCGCCGACGACCGTGTTGTGCCGAACGCTCATGACTGGCATCTCAACGACGAACTCATTCCGATGGAGATCATCGGCGAACTGGCCGAGATGGGGGTGTTCGGACTGACTATCCCTGAAGAGTTCGGCGGCTTTGGTCTGTCGAAAGCCTCGATGGTGGTGGTCAGCGAAGAACTGTCACGCGGTTACATCGGCGTGGGTTCGCTTGGCACCAGGTCGGAAATTGCCGCCGAGCTGATCCTTTGCGGCGGCACCGAGGACCAGAAGGCCAAGTGGCTGCCAAAACTCGCCAGCGGCGAAATCCTTCCGACCGCCGTCTTCACTGAACCCAACACCGGGTCCGACCTCGGGTCCTTGCGCACGCGCGCCGTGAAAAGCGGCGACGACTACGAAGTGACGGGCAACAAGACCTGGATCACCCACGCCGCCCGCACCCATGTGATGACACTTCTGGCCCGGACCGATCCCGCCACAACTGACTATCGCGGCCTTTCCATGTTCCTTGCCGAAAAGACACCAGGCGGCGATGACAATCCATTCCCTACCCCCGGTATGACTGGCGGCGAAATAGCGGTGCTCGGCTACCGCGGCATGAAAGAATACGAGCTTGCCTTCGACGGTTTCAAGGTCAAGGCCGAGAACCTGTTGGGCGGCGTTGAGGGCCAGGGCTTCAAGCAACTGATGCAAACCTTCGAATCCGCCAGAATCCAGACTGCAGCCCGTGCGATCGGTGTGGCGCAGAACGCGCTGGAAACAGGTCTGCAATATGCCACCGACCGCAAGCAGTTCGGCAAACCTCTGATCGCATTTCCGCGCGTTGCCGGAAAACTTGCAATGATGGCGGTTGAAATCATGGTCGCGCGCCAGCTGACTTATCATGCTGCCTGGCAGAAAGACCATGATAAGCGCTGCGACCTGGAGGCCGGAATGGCCAAGCTTCTGGGCGCGCGTGTCGCATGGGCGGCCGCTGATAACGCGCTTCAAATCCACGGCGGCAATGGCTTCGCGCTCGAATATCAAATCAGCCGGATATTGTGCGACGCCCGGATTCTCAACATATTTGAAGGTGCTGCAGAGATTCAGGCACAGGTGATTGCGCGGCGTCTGCTTGACTAGGCAGCTTCCGAAGGTTCAACCATCTCGCCGGGGATGCGTGTAGCCCCAAGTCGCGGGTGCAGTCGGCCCGCTACCGCCCAGGCCGTGATCATCGCAACGCCACAGGCCGCGAACACGCCCGCGACCGGTGAGAACAGCAGCACAAGCCAAGCCGCCCCCGGCGTAAATATCCCCGACACGTCGCGGAAACTGGAATAGACCGCTGCCATTTCGGTCCGTTCCGAGGGTTTGACGGCCATTAGAAACGGCAACCCGCCACAGACGTCCAGCATCACGAGCGTCACCGAAGCCACAACTGCGAGAGAGAACGCCACCCAAGGCAATCCTGCGAAGACCGTAAAGGCAATCAGGGCGAGCCCACCCAGCATGAAGGCTGCACGCACGGACCAACGCACCGACGTCTTGTGGACCAGTCGCAGCATTAACGGCGTAATAAACAAAAGTGCGTTCGTGCCCGACAAGGCGATCCCGCCGATCTTGTCGCCAAGGCCCGCCTCGATGCAATAGATAGGCAGGTAGACTACATAGACCCACCAGCCGCAGCTTCGAATGACAGCAAAGTACCAGCCGGCGATCAGGCGGGGTTGCTGGAAGAACCGACCCAGAAAGGCCACCGGATTCGCTGCCGGCCCGCGCGCCTTGCTGATCTGCTTGCCATTGCCCAAACGAAGCAGCCAGAAAATCGTCATCTGTGCCAGACCGAACAGTCCGGCCACCACGAACGGAGCGGGCGGCCACCAACTGAGAAGCCAGACGCCAACAACTGGGCCCAGCGCCCAAGGCGCTGCACTATAGACCATCCGCATCGTCTCGGCCTTGCCCAGATCGGCGCGTTGTATGTAGTCCAGCAGATAGGCGTTGAAACAGATGAAGGTCACGACCGTTGCAATCGCATTGACGAACAACGCCGCCGCGATGCCGGGTGCGCCGCCGAAAATCGCCAAAGTCATTCCCAGCAAATACAAGGACGATCCACCGGTGAACAGCCAACGCCGTGGCACGAAACGCGAAAGCCAAGGCACCAGCAGGCCGCAGATCAGCGCTACGATGCCGACGAAGAAGTAGAGCCGGGACACCAGCGCCGCGTCGCCATACGCCCGGTAGACCACGAGCGGCATGACAGAAATCAGCGTGCCGCGCACAGCGGCGTCCATCCCCGCAAGCATGGCAAAGCCCTGAACACTCGGCGTTGGTGCGTGGCTGAGGTAAATGGAGGTACGTGGTGAAATCATCGGATGTGCTTCAATAGGTCGGGCAAACTAGACGCCCATCACCCCCAGAAGGTCTTGCGCGAAGGCGACAGAAAATGTCGTTGGCGGTCTCGCGGGCAAGTCACCCATCACTCAGCCTGTCGCGCCAACGCATCGACCAACCTCTGGCGCGCCGGCGGCAGCGCCTTGTCACCAAGTTGCGGCGCCAACCATTTGGTCAGGAAAAACCCGGTCGTCACCAGCCCCTCGCGGATGCCCGCAGGATCAACCGGTCCCTGCTCCAGCAAGCTTTTCGGCAATGGTAACAGCTTGTCGGCCCATTCGCCTGCTCCGGCCACGCTTACTGCCCGACCGGTCTTCGGCGACACATAGATCAGTTCAGCCTCGGCTCCGGTCACCGCACAATGCGACAAGTCGAGCCCAAAACCCATGTCTTCCAACAACGACAGTTCCCATCGCAGATAGGCAAGCGGCCAGGCCTCGGTCTGGCCCAGCATGTCCAATAGGGTCACGGTACGCTGGTAAAGTATGGGGTGCGCCTCGCGTTCTGGCAGACAAAACGCCAACAGGGCGCAAGCAGCGTTCAACCCGGCCAAGGCCAGCCGGTCCGACATCACCGCCGCCGCCCGACTGTGAACCGGCTCGACCGTAAAAGCACCCAGATGCTCATCCAGACGCGCGCGCCACGTCACATCCACCTGGGCGCCCGGCTGCAACACTGGCGCGATCTTGCGGCTCGTTCCGCCGCGCACGACGCCTGCGTGCCGACCATGCTTTGCTGTGAAGACCTGAATGATGGCAGCGGTTTCGCCGTGCCGCTGCACGCTCAGCAAGGCTCCCTGATCGCGCCATTCCATTCGTGGATGTTACTCCGCCAATCCCGGCTGGTCGAGCAGATGACGCCCCAACTTGTCCTCGACCTCGATGACCCAGACGTCAGGATCGTAGCCGCGCTGTCGCGCCAGCACTGCTTCCACCGCCGCATCCTCGCCTTGGGTCAGAACGACCCACGTGCGCTCGCCGCTCATCAGATCAAACGAGCGTTGAAATGCCGTCGCCTGACCGTCCAGTGTGTTCACCTTGACCAAGACCGCGCCGGCAGTCGCATCGCCCCTGGCAGTGACAAACACCGGAATGTCAGCCAGCCGCAGTCGCGTGAGATAGGCGCTGATCCAGATATCAGCGGTCAGTCGGTTCACTCGTTGCCGTCCCGAAAATCCAGTCCCATCTCGTTGTAGCGCTCTTTTTCCTCGAGCCAGTTCGGGCGCACCTTAACCTGCAGGAATAAATGCACTTTGCGGCCCAGGAACTCTTCAAGGTCAATTCGTGCGGACTGGCTGACGGCCTTGATCGTCTCGCCCTTCTTGCCCAGGATGATACCCTTGTGACCGTCGCGAGCGACATAGACGATCTGGTCGATCCGGGCCGAACCATCCTTGCGCTCTTCCCAGTTCTCGGTCTCGACCGTCAACTGATATGGTAGTTCCTGATGCAACCGCAGTGTCAGCTTCTCCCGGGTGATCTCGGCGGCGATCATGCGCAGCGGCAGGTCGGCGATCTGGTCCTCGGGGTAAAGCCACGGCCCTTCCGGCACCTGACTTGCAAGCCAATCTTTCAGATCTTCAACGCCGTGTCCCTTCTCGGCAGAGATAAGGAAGGTCCTGGTGAACCGATAAAGCTCATTCATTTCCTGCGTCAGCGCCAGAAGCACCTTGGCCTCGACCCGGTCGATCTTGTTGATCGCCAGCGCCACTGGCTGCGGACGGGCAGGTTCGTTGAGCGTTTCAACGATCTGGCGAACTCCTTCGGTTATGCCCCGATGCGCCTCAATCAGCAAAACTACGATATCAGCGTCCGCCGCGCCGCCCCATGCCGCCGCGACCATGGCGCGGTCCAGCCGCCGGCGAGGAGTGAAAAGCCCCGGCGTATCCACGAACACGATCTGACTTTGGCCTGCCATCGCAATGCCGCGGATTCGCGCCCGCGTGGTCTGCACTTTGTGCGTGACGATGGACACCTTGGCCCCGACCATGCGGTTCAAAAGCGTCGATTTTCCGGCGTTCGGCTCGCCGATCAAGGCCACGAATCCAGCGCGTGTATCGTTCATGTTCCGCCTTCAATCCGATTCAATAGAGCTTTCGCAGCCGCCTGTTCGGCCTGACGTTTGGCCGGAGCATCGGCGCGTTCAGTTTCGCCGCTGGCAAGCCGTGCTTCGACGGTAAACACCGGGGCATGATCTGGACCTTCGCGCGAGATTTCCATGTAGACCGGGGGGGTCTGACCGCGCCCCTGCGCCCATTCCTGCAGTGCCGTCTTGGCATCACGGGCATCGTCATCGACAGCGTCGATGCGGCGTCCCCACAGTCGCAAAATCATGGTTCGCGCCGGATCCAGACCGCCGTCGAGATAGACTGCGGCAATGATTGCTTCCATCGCATCGGCCAGGAGAGCCTCTTTGCGTCGCCCGCCGGATACCATTTCGGACCTGCCAAGTTTCATGGCGTCGCCAAGATTTATCTCTCGTGCGACATCTGCGCAGGTCTCTTTTCGGACCAGCGCATTGAAGCGCGGCGCCAGTTGGCCTTCGCTCGCACCGCGGTCCGCCTTGATCAACGCTTCTGCCATGACCAAGCCGAGCACCCGGTCGCCCAAGAATTCAAGCCTCTGGTTGTCTGGTCGCGTAGAGCTTGCGATCGAGGCATGCGTCACGGCGCGGATCAACAGTTCGGCATCTGCGAAATCATATCCGATGCGTGACGAGAAAGCCTGCAGATCGCCGCCGATTTTCACTTGATTGCCTTGAAGAAGCGGTCCGGACGCCAGGTCCAGAAGAACAACATCGATCGACCAGCTGATGAAAATATCACTCTGTCAGAGCGGCCGATCAGGTTTTCAAACGGAACAAATCCGACCCCCATCGCCGTTTGCGGCACGCGACTGTCGGTCGAGTTGTCGCGGTTGTCGCCCATGAAGAAATAATGACCTTCGGGCACCGTATAGACAGAGGTATTGTCCAACCGGCTGTCGCGAATGTTCAGGATGTCATGGCTTACCCCATTGGGCAGGGTTTCGGTAAACCGCTGCTTGATGCAGTCACCGCCCAGCCCTACGCCGCCGTTGGCACATTGCGGCAAATTTCCAACCGGGCCCTGCTTTTCGTAGGTCTCGACAAAATCGCCCGCCGGTTCCTGCTTGGCCTCGATCCCGTCTATGAAAAGCACACCGTCCTTGACCTGGATCTTGTCGCCGGGCAAACCGATCAGCCGCTTTATGTAGTCCTCGCCATTCACCGGATGTCGGAAAACCACGACGTCGCCGCGCTCGGGTTCCGAGCCGAACAAACGGCCCGAGATCGGACACATCGCGAATGGGCAAGACACCTTGGCATAGCCATACGCCATCTTGTTGACGAACAGGAAGTCACCGATCAGCAGCGTGTCCTTCATCGAGGATGAGGGGATCCAGAACGGCTGAAAGAACAGCGTCCGGAACACGCCTGCAATCAGCAGAGCGTAGACCACCGTCTTGATGGTCTCCACGATGCCGTCCTGTTTCTTCTCAACCTTGCTGGCCATTTGGTCGTCCTGCCTTTGAATGTCGCCCCGGCTACATGGTCAGGGCCGAAGGGGGAGTCAAGCGATTGGGCGGGCCTCGATCACGACGAATGCCTGCGCCCAGGGTTGATCATCGGTCAATGTCACGTGAATGATCGCCTCGCACCCCGCAGGTGTCATGGCTTTCAGCCGCTCCGCCGCCCATCCGGTGACGTGCATCACGGGTTGGCCCGACTGCAGGTTGCTAACGGCCATATCCTTCCAGCTGATCCCCATCCGCAGGCCAGTGCCCAGCGCCTTGGAACACGCCTCTTTCGCTGCCCAGCGTTTGGCATAAGTGCCGGCGGTATCCTTGCGTCGTTCTGCCTTGTGCTGCTCGATCTCGGTGAAGACGCGGTTGCGAAACCGGTCGCCGAACCGGTCCAGCGTGCCCTGGATGCGGTCGATGTTGCAGAGGTCCGTGCCGATGCCGAGGATCATCTGCGGCCCCGAAAACGGCGGCGGCGGGACGTCGGCAAAACGTCGGCAAAACGTATGGCAACCGTCGGGCGGGTTGCCATCACGCGCGCGCCTCGTCCATCAGCCGCCGCATTTCGTGGATCGTAGGCGTCAGGCCGCGGAAGATCGCCTCGCCGACAATGAAATGGCCGATGTTCAGTTCCATCACCTCGGGGAAGGCGGCGACGGGTTTCACCGTGTCGTAGGTAAGCCCGTGGCCAGCGTGCACTTCCAGCCCAAGGTCGTGCGCATAGCTGGCCATGTCGCGCAAGCGTTCGAGTTCGGAGTCGCGCTCGTTGCAGCGGCCTTCGGCATGGGCGTCGCAATAGGCCCCAGTGTGCAGTTCTATGACCGCCGCGCCGATCCGGTGAGCCGCCTCGATTTGAAGCCGGTCGGCAGCGATGAAGATCGAGACGCGGCAACCGGCGTCGCGCAGGGGGGCGATGAAATGGGCCAGACGGTTGTCGTCTCGCGTCACGTCCAACCCGCCCTCGGTCGTGCGTTCTTCGCGCTTTTCCGGCACCAGGCAAACCGCGTGCGGGCGGTGGCGCAGCGCGATCTTCTGCATCTCGTCTGTTGCCGCCATTTCGAAGTTCAGCGGCACCGTCAGTGCCGCCATCAGCCGTTCGATATCGGCATCGGAAATGTGGCGTCGGTCTTCGCGCAGATGTGCGGTGATGCCGTCGGCGCCAGATTCCTCGGCCAGCTTGGCGGCGCGGATTGGATCGGGATAGTCGCCGCCGCGTGCGTTGCGCACCGTTGCCACATGGTCGATGTTCACACCAAGCCGCAGTCTGCCCAGTGGTTTCGTTGCTGCCATAGTCGGAGTCCTCGTGATCTCTGGCCCCTTCTAGCGGGCTTTCAGCGCGGCGTCAGCCTTTGCCTCTTCGGCTGCGCGCTTCTTTTCGTAGCGTTTTTTCAACCGCTTGATCCGCGCCTTTTGATAAGCGGAAATGGCCGGCAGTGTCAGCATGTAGCCGATAACCGCTGCGATCACGCCTGGGACGATGCCACCCACCATGTACGGCAGGAAGACCCGGGAAAAGAAATCCCCCAACCTGTCCCAATGCGCAACTTCGACAGTGAAGATGGCCGTGACATTGTGCCAGATTTCCACCGAGGCAGTGGTGAAAGCATGCAGCAGCTGCGGCAGCGGCAGGCCGTGGTTCATGCCAAGCATCCACGATCCAAGTTCAATCGAGACAGTGGCGATGATCGGAATCGTCAAGGGGTTGCCGAAGAACGTCGCAAGCAGCGCCGCGAGGATGTTGCCCTGCATGACGAAACCCAGCCCGATCGCCAGGACGAAGTGGAAGCCAAAGAACGGAGTGAAACAGACGAAAATTCCCGCGGCAATTCCGCGCGCGACCTTGTGAGGTGGGTCGGGCAACCGGCGCAGGCGGTGCATCACATAGCTGAAGGCACGCGTCCAGCCGCCGCGGGGATAGATCCCTTCGCTGACCCTTTGGGCGTAGCTCAGCTTGGTGCGCCTCTTGAACAATTCTCAACTCCGTTGCCCGCTCAGGGCTTGCGCTCGGCATCCCGGTAGCGCGAAATCGACGCCACCTCGTTGTCCGCCTCCAGTGCCAACGTGACAGCGTGAAGGTGTTCTATATCCCTTAGATCAACATCAATAATCAGGCGATAAAAGTCCGGTTTCCTGTCAAGAAAGTGAAGGTCCGATATATTTGCCTTTTGTTCGCCAATGAGGGTGCAAATTCGGCCGAGAACACCGGCGTCGTTGCGAATCGTCAGATCCATGCTGATCGTATGGGCCGGCGGATGAATGCCGCTGTGCCATTGCAGATCGACCCAGCGTTGCGGCTGTTCCTCGAATTCGGCCAGAACCGGGCAGTCGATGGCGTGGATGACCACGCCCTGACCGCGATAGGTAATGCCGACAATCCGCTCGCCGGGCACGGGCTGGCAGCAGGCTGCACGCTTGAAGGTCTGGTTCGGTTCCAACCCGACGATGGCGCGCTTGATGTCTATCTCGTCGCCGCTTTTGGCCAGTTCCGGATAAAGCGCCTGCACCACTTCGCGCGCCGATACCTCTGCCGAGCCTAGACGCGCCAGAAGTTCTTCCGCATCGTCCAGACCCATTTGCTTCGCGGCGGTCCCCAAGGCCTTTTCGGTCGCGCGTTTGCCGACGTGGTCGAACCCGACCCGCGCGAGTTCTCGCCCGAGTTTGATAAAGCGCTCTCGGTCCTCTTCGCGCAGGCTTCGCCGGATCGCGGCCTTGGCGCGGCCGGTGACCACGATGTCAATCCAGCTGGATTGCGGACGCTGGCCTTCTGCGGTGATGATCTCGACCGACTGGCCGTTCTTGAGCCGCGTCCAAAGCGGAACGCGGATGCCGTCGACTTTTGCGCCGACACAACTGTCACCGATCCGCGTGTGGATCGAGTAGGCATAATCCAGCGGCGTGGCACCCCTTGGAAGCTTGATCACGTCGCCCTTGGGGGTGAAACAGAAGACCTGATCCGAATACATCTCCATCTTGACGTGTTCCAGGAACTCGTCGTGATCCTCGGCATTCTCGAAGCGTTCGGTCAGGCTGGCCAGCCATTTGGCCGGATCGACGGCGAAAGGGTTCTGCACCCGCACCCCGTCGCGGTAAGCCCAATGTGCGGCGACCCCGGCCTCGGCGACCTCGTTCATCTGGCGGGTGCGGATCTGGACCTCGACCCGCTTGCCGTCACGACCTGACACCGTGGTGTGGATACTGCGATAGCCGTTTGATTTGGGTTGGCTGATGTAGTCCTTAAACCGGCCGGGCACTGCGCGCCAACGCCGATGAATGGCGCCCAGAACACGGTAACAATCCGCTTCTGATCCGGTGATGATTCGAAAGCCGTAGATGTCGGACAGACGGGAAAAGCCCTGGCCCTTCTCTTCCATCTTGCGCCAGATCGAATAGGGCTTCTTGGCGCGGCCGAACACGTCCGCCTCAATGTTTTCCTTCTCCAACTCGGTGCGAATGTCGTTGGTGATCTTGTGGATCACGTCGCCGGTTTCGCGCTGCAACATGATAAAACGACGGATGATCGAGTTGCGGGCCTCGGGGTTCAGCACCCGGAAAGCCAGATCCTCCAGCTCTTCGCGCATCCACTGCATGCCCATGCGACCGGCGAGCGGCGCAAAGATGTCCATCGTCTCGCGGGCTTTCTGAACCTGTTTGCTCTCAACCAGCGAGCGGATGGTGCGCATATTATGCAGCCGGTCGGCAAGCTTGACCAGGATCACCCGCAGATCCTTGGACATCGCCATGAAGAGCTTGCGGAAGTTTTCCGCCTGCTTTGTCTCCGACGAGGTCAGTTGCAGGTTGGTCAGCTTGGTCACGCCATCGACGAGTTCCGCGATCTCCGGCCCGAACAGATCCGCGATCTCGGAATACGTGGATTTGGTGTCTTCGATCGTGTCGTGCAGCAGTGCTGTGACGAGCGTCGCGTCATCAAGTTGCTGCTCGGTCAGGATCGCGGCAACTTCGATGGGGTGCGAGAAATACTCCTCGCCCGAGCGGCGATACTGACCTTCATGCATCTTGCATCCGTAGGCATAGGCCTTGCGGATCAGATCGGCGTTAGTGCGGGGGTTGTAGTTGCGGACCAGCTCGATCAGGTCTTCGACATTGATCATCCGGTCCGCACCCTTTGGCGCGAAAGCGCCCTTTACTGTTGCCCTTGCGCTTCCATGAGCGCACGCAGCAGGTTTTCTTCCGACATGTCGTCACGCGAAGGCTTGTCCACTTCCGCCCCCATGAGAAGCGCCATGGCGTCTTCTTCAGGTTCGTCAATTTCAATCTGTGTCTGGTGACTTTCGATCATGCGTTCCCGCAGATCTTCCGCACCCTGAGTCTCATCGGCGATTTCGCGCAAAGACACGACGGGGTTCTTGTCGTTGTCGCGGTCGACAGTGATCGGCGCGCCGGCCGTGATTTCTCGGGCCCGGTGTGCCGCAAGCATCACCAGTTCAAACCGATTAGGGACTTTATCAACGCAATCTTCGACCGTTACGCGGGCCATGGGACTCTCCAATCCTTGCAAGGGAGGTGTGGAAGCGCCTATTTAGGGGCTCGCAGAACTGTTGACAAGCATAGAATCCGCCCTTTTGAAGCGGTTTCACAGGGGTTTGACCCCTTGCCGTGCCGATTCCGGCAGCTGGCGGAGCATATCGGTGACGCTGAGATCAAGAACCGGGTGCCGCCAGTCGGGCGCGATGTCGGCCAAGGGAATCAGCACGAAGCCACGGTCTTGCATTCGCGGATGCGGCAAGATCAGTTGTGAGGGTGCAACGTCTTGTTGCCGGTCCGGCGGCAAATTCTGCCAGTGCAGGAACGTCTCTCGATCCGGGAGGATTCGGTCGCCGATCGCGATGATGTCTATGTCGAGCGTCCGCCCCGCCCAGCGCGTTTCACGCACCCTGCCCAGGCGTGCTTCCACATGGTGCAGTAACGTCAACAGATCGGTCGGCGACAATTCGCACACGACGGTTGCCGCGGCATTGACGAAATCGGGTCCAGCCCCCGCCGGGAAGCAAGGTGTCATGTATAAACGACTGACATCCAACACTTTAACGCCCGCTTCCTTCAGCAACGATAAAGCATTGTGAATCGTGTCGGCCGGCGTTCCGGCAACGGACGGCACGTTCGAACCCAGCGCAATCAAGGCCCGATGCTCGTGGTGGTTACAATCAATCTCTTGCCGCAAGATACAATTTCCTTATCTTGCCAATAGTTTCGTCAGGTTATTTGTACCACTCAACCTACTCACGCAAGTTTCTTGGCGAAGCTCGTATTGAGAGGATTCTTTAATGTTCTACAGAGACGAACGGTTGGCGCTGTTCATCGACGGATCGAATCTGTACGCGGCCGCAAAAGCGCTCGGTTTCGATATCGACTACAAACTGCTTCGACAGGAGTTCATGCGGCGTGGCAAATTGTTGCGCGCCTTCTACTACACAGCCCTGCTCGAGAATGATGATTATTCTCCGATCCGTCCACTGGTCGACTGGCTTCACTACAACGGTTTTTCGATGGTGACAAAGCCGGCCAAGGAATACACCGACAGCCAGGGACGCCGGAAGGTCAAGGGCAACATGGACATCGAGCTGACGGTGGACGCGATGGAACTTGCCCCGCGTGTCGACCACATCGTGCTGTTTTCCGGAGACGGTGATTTCCGTCCCCTGGTGGAAAGCTTGCAACGTCAGGGCGTGAGGGTGTCGGTCGTTTCGACGATTCGCTCGCAGCCGCCGATGATTGCCGATGAGTTGCGCCGACAGGCTGACAACTTCATCGAGCTGGATGAATTGAAGGACGTCATCGGGCGACCCCCGCGCGAACCGCGTGAACCGGCCGAAGCAGAAGTCAGCGCCGACAACTGATTGAACCGACCCCGAACCGGGTCATGCGCCCGCCGTCGTCTGCGCTTGGGGTGGACGTCAGCGGATGGGCGCACTAACTCTGCCCAAAGATCGGGAATAGCGAAATGGCAGAACCCCTTACTCTTTATCTGGCAGCGCCGCGCGGGTTTTGCGCCGGTGTTGACCGTGCCATCAAGATCGTCGAGATCGCACTTCAGAAATGGGGTGCACCGGTTTATGTGCGCCACGAGATCGTGCACAACAAGTTCGTCGTGGATGGCTTGCGCGACAAGGGTGCGGTCTTTGTCGAATCACTCGACGATGCACCGTCCGACCGTCCAGTCGTGTTCTCTGCACATGGCGTCCCCAAGGCAGTCCCCGCCGAGGCCCAGCGTCGGCAGATGACTTATGTCGATGCGACCTGTCCGCTGGTTTCCAAGGTGCATATCGAGGCAGAGCGCCACCACCAGAACGGTCTGCAAATGGTGATGATCGGTCATCAGGGCCACCCTGAAACCGTCGGCACAATGGGCCAGTTGCCTGCGGGCGAAGTGTTGCTGGTCGAAACCACTGAGGATGTGGCGCGCCTTCAGGTCCGCGACCCCGAGAAGCTGGCGTTCATCACGCAAACGACACTTTCGGTCGATGACACTTTCGGCATTGTCGAGGCGCTGAAGGCTCGGTTCCCTGCAATTGTCGGACCGCACAAGGAAGACATCTGCTACGCCACCACGAACAGACAAGCGGCCGTCAAAGTGATCGCCCCAAAGATCGATGCGCTTCTGGTCATCGGGGCACCCAATTCGTCGAACTCGCAGCGTCTGGTCGAGGTTGGCCGCGCCGCTGGGTGCTCCTACGCGCAACTGGTGCAACGCGCGGTCGACATAGACTGGCGCGCGCTTGAGGGCATTCGTTCGGTCGGTATCACCGCTGGTGCCTCGGCCCCCGAAGTGCTGGTGAACGAAGTCATCGACGCCTTCCGCGACCGTTATGACCTGACGGTCGAGGTCGTTGAAACCGCCACCGAGAATGTCGAGTTCAAGGTGCCGCGCGTGCTTCGTGAACCGGCCTGATGCCTGACCTGTTCGCCTACACTGACGGCGCCTGCTCTGGCAATCCGGGGCCCGGTGGCTGGGGCGTGTTGCTGATCGCGCACGACGGCGAAAAGGTGATCAAGGAACGCGACCTTTTCGGCGGTGAATCCGAGACCACCAACAATCGCATGGAACTTCTGGCCGCGATCAACGCGCTTGAGGCGTTGCAGAAGCCGTCAACTTTGACCGTGGTGACTGATAGCTCTTACGTAAAGAATGGCGTGACAACCTGGATCCATGGCTGGAAGCGGAACGGTTGGCGCACGGCCAGCAAGAAACCCGTCAAGAATGCCGATCTGTGGCAACGGCTGGAAAGCGCCGCGGCACGCCATCAAGTGACGTGGGAATGGATCCGGGGCCATGCGGGCCATCCAGAGAATGAACGGGCGGACGAATTGGCGCGCAAGGGAATGGAGCCGTTCAAGCCGCCGCGAAGGAAACCAAATGCCGAGGCGATCTAGCGCTGTGGTCCGTAGGTCCGCCACAGCCAGATCAGCAGCATTGCGCCCAGAACCGCGCCCACAAATCCCGCCGCCCAGCCGGTGATCGTCAGAAGCGTTCGCAACACCAGCCCACCCAACAGCGCACCAAAAATGCCGATCGCGATCGTGGCGATCAGGTTGGTCTGCAAATTCATCATGCGTGTGGCTATGAAACCTGCCGCAGCGCCGATGATGACAAGAGCGAGAACGGGCATCGTTTTCTCCTTATTT
>JBBKVT010000264.1:0-3292 GCA_037968535.1 Paracoccaceae bacterium | reverse complement strand
ACGATAGGGGCGCCCGCAACCACGGACGCCCCGTTTTTCACTTTCATTATCTCTCAACCGGTATTCCCCAAGTTGCAGGGACATCGCCACACGCAATGTCAGCTTCAAGCAACTAGTAGGTTCTCTCAAGCCCTGTCCGAATCTCAGCGCGCGAGGCCCGCGATCAGCCTTCTGGCCGCCGCCTGAAAGCGCCCCTGGGCGTCGTGGGATCGCGCCAGGATCATCGCGCCTTCCAGCGTCGAGATCGCGAATTGAGCGACCTCTCTGGACGGCTCGTCGAACTGGAACTCACCGTCCCGGCGCCCGTGTTCCAGCATGCCTTCCAGCCAGCCTTCGGTCACCTCGAAGAAATGATCGAGCGCTGACTGCATCGTCTGGGGCAAGGTCTCGAATTCGGCGGCGAGCATGCCGCAGAGGCAGATGTGACGGGCCGCAAGCACGTCGGCATAGATCTCGACAAACGCCCGTAACCGCTCGGCCATCGTGCCGCCGGCGGCGTCGATGATGTTCAACGATCGCAGGAACCTGTCCTCATATCGCGCGATCAGGGAATTGCCCAAATCGGCCTTCGAGGGGAAATGGTAATGCAATCCGGCGTTGGAGATCTTCAGCGTCTTGCCGATGTCACCGTAGCTGAACGCGTTGAAGCCACGGGTCTGGACCAGATCCTGCGCCACATCAAGGATTTGCTGCGATGTGCTGGCGTTTGCGGTTTCGTGTTTCAAGGCGATCTCCTGCGCTCTTCGCCCCAGTCTGGCACGGTTTTAGACTGAGTCCAATTGACTTTTACCTACTAGTAGGTAAGATAGCTAGATCCGTCCGATGATTCTGGTCATCCCAGGCCCCTCGGTTCGGAGATCGGCCTTTGATTTTGCAAAGGGACACATCATGGATCAAAAGAAACTGACGATCAGCGCGCTTCGCAATGCCGTTGAATCCCGCGATTCCGCTGCCTTGCAATCCTATTACGACGACAATGCAGAATTGACGATCATCGACAGCATCAACACACCCAGCAAACCCCGGACGATCAGGGGCAAGCAGGATATCGGCGTGTTTCTGGACGATGTATGCAGTCGCGACATGACCCACAAGATTGACACCGGCATCGTCAATGGCAAGATGTTGGCTTATGTCGAAAGGTGCCGATATCACGACGGCACCCGCGTCGTTTCCTCGAATACTGCAGAGCTTGGCCCCCGCGGCATTGTCCGCCAGACGGTCGTGCAGGCCTGGGACTGCTGACGACAAAACATCTTAGAACGTCCAGAAGGGAGACTTACCATGAAAACATCCGTGTATTTCGTGATGGCCGGAGCCTTGGCCATGACGTTGACGATATCGGCGTTTGCGCAGAGCGACGACGAGATCATTGCCAGCGCTGAATCGGCGGCTCCGGCTGCCGTCGGGGCTGCGGCCACGATCTACCATGTCGACGCTGCCGGTGCGATGACGACGGTGCGCGAAGGTACCAACGGCTGGTGGTGCATGCCCGACGTGCCTGCGACGCCGGGGCCTGACCCGATGTGCGGGGACGCGAACGCGATGGACTGGGCAATGGCATGGATCGGCAAGACCGAACCGGACAAGGGCAAGGTCGGGTTCATTTACATGCTTGCCGGCGGTACCGATGCCAGCAACACCGATCCCTATGCCGCAGAACCGACCGCGGACAATAACTGGATCACCACCGGGCCTCATGTGATGATCATGAACGCGGGCGACCAGATGGCGGGCTATCCGACTGATCCGGAACCCGACACGACGCAGCCTTACGTCATGTGGCCGGGCACGCCTTATGCGCATCTGATGATCCCGGTAGAATAGGTCGGGCGCAGGGCTGGACGACAACTGCGACCAGCCCTGGATCAACATGGCTCCCATGTGGGGAACCGGCTCAGGTAGGGTGGTCAATCGACACCGTTGGAGCGTTAACTGCCGCTCTGGAGCGATATCCGAAAAGCTCTGGGTAGACAGCTAGTCCCGCGCAGACAGCGCCAAGAAACATCGCCATCCCATCCGATGGCGCTCGGCGCAATGGACCACGGAAGTCAAGAATATCAAAAAGCAGACTTTCGCCACGGTCCAGAATAGTCATCAAACCACTTTGGAGCATGTCAGGCATGATCACCCAAGGTAGTTGAAACCGTCCCGTGCCACACCTCTAGCTCGAACGGTCGCCCCACCGGCAGGGAGTTGCTTGCCAGGTGTGCTTGCCCTAGTCATTGTGATCTGCTGTCGAAGCCGAAACTGTCCCGCAGATCTCCGAAAGCAAATTTCACGACGCGGTTAAAGCTTCGGGCCGCCGAATCCAAGATGAATATCATACGAACTTTGGCTCTTCCTTGAGGGGCCTCAGTGCGCCAAAATAAGGAAGCGGCAGCGGCTTCGAAATGGGCGAGGCAGCGATGTACGACTGGAATGACCTGAAATATCTGCTAGCGGTCGCCGAGGCGGGTTCGACCCTCGCGGCCGCGCGGCGGCTAGGCGTCAATCAGACGACGGTCGCCCGACGTATCGATGCACTGGAGCAGGCGCTTGGCGTTGCGCTTTTCGAGAGGCGAGCGAGTGGCTATGCAACGTCGTCGCGCGGACGTGAGGTGTTGGCATTGGCCTGCCGAGTCGAGAGTGAGGCTCGAATGCTGGACGAAACGATCGGCGCTTGGCGTCGCGATATCTCTGGAGTGCTACGGGTGACGACCACAGAGGTTCTCGCTATGGGAGTTATTGCTCCTCTCGTGGCCGAGTTGCGCGAAACCTGGCCGGGGTTGTCCATCGAACTTATAGCCGAGGATCGAAGGTTGGACCTGCGCGCCGGCGAGGCGGATGTGGCGATTCGGCTCGGGGAACCGGAATCGGAACCTGAATTCGTTGGTCGCCGCATCGGGGAGAGCAGTTGGGGGCTGTTCTGCACTGCAATCTATGCCGACCGATACGGGCGGCCAGCGACGGCGGCCGACCTTGCTGGACATGGGGTGATCGCCGGAAGCGGCGCAATGACGCAACTGCCAGCGCATGTCTGGCTGGCAGGGCTCGCTGCTGACGCACCGGTTGTGCTGCGCTGCAACACAGTTCCGAACCTGGTCGCGGCGGTGCGTTCCGGCATTGGCATCGCGCCGCTGCCGCTTTTCGCGGCCGGCGACGATCCAACGCTGATCCGCTGCTTGCCGGACTTGGCAATGAGCGCGCCAATCTGGCTGATACATCGCGAAGGACAGCGTGATGCGCCGCATGTGCGGGTCTTCGTTGACGCGGTGGTGGTCCGGTTCCAGGCGCTGCGCGGGCGCCTGGA
>JBBKVT010000263.1:0-12159 GCA_037968535.1 Paracoccaceae bacterium | reverse complement strand
TTGCGGCCCGGCGATCTGTTCGTGGCCTTGCAGGATCAGCGCGACGGGCATGATTTCGTGGCGCAGGCGCTGCAGAACGGTGCAGCTGCGGCGCTGGTTTCCCGTGTTCCCGACGATGTGGTGGCGGATGCGCCGTTGCTGATCGTGCCTGATGTTCTGGCCGCTTTGGGCGATCTTGGTCGCGCGGCACGAGCACGCTGCGATGCGCGGGTCGTGGGGGTCACGGGGTCGGTCGGCAAGACCTCGACCAAGGAAATGTTGCGCACGGTGCTGGGCGGACAGGGGCGCACCCATGCCTCGGAAAGCAGTTACAATAACCATTGGGGTGTGCCGCTGACACTGGCCCGGATGCCTGCGGACACCGAATTCGCGGTGATCGAGATCGGAATGAATCATCCCGGCGAGATCGAGCCGCTGTCGCGCATGGCACGGCCACATGTCGCGCTGATCACCACGGTTGCGGCGGCACATCTGGAAGCGTTCGACAGCATCGAGGGGATCGCCCACGAAAAGGCTGCGATCTTTGCCGGGCTGGAGCCGGGTGGCGTTGCCGTGCTCAACGCCGATCTTGCGGTGACACCGATCCTTCTGGCGGCGGCCAAACAGGCGGGCGCGTCGGTGATCCGGTTCGGCGAGGCTGAAGACGCAGATTACCGGCTGGTGGACGTGCGGATCGCGCAGCACACGACAATCGTCAAGGCGACCCGAATGGGTGCGCCGCTGCTGTTCAAGATCATGTCGGCGGGGCGGCATTTTGCGCTGAATGCGCTGGGTGTTCTGGCGGTGGCCGAGGCGTTGCAGGCCGACTCCGCCGTGGCCGCCTGCGATCTGGCGGGGTGGGAACCGCCGCTGGGACGTGGCGCGCGGGAAACCGTGGTTCTCGACATCGTCGACGATCACCTGACGGTGGATTTGCTTGACGATGCGTTCAACGCCAATCCGGCCTCAATGACTGCCGCGCTCGAGGTTCTGGCCGCCAGCAGCACCACGGACGGGATCGGCCGTGTCGCGACGGGTCGCCGGATTGCGGTGCTGGGCGACATGCTGGAACTTGGCCCCGACGAGGCTCGGCTGCACGCGGAAATTGCGTTGCTGCCGACATTGGCCGCCGTGACGCAGATCCATTGCGTCGGGCCGCTGATGCGGCGGCTGTACGACAGCTTGCCCGAGCGCCAACGCGGCGAATGGTACGCGACCGCAGACCGGCTGGCCGCGCGGGCGCATGCACTTGTGGATGCGGGCGATGTCATCCTGGTCAAGGGGTCCAAGGGCAGCAAGGTGTCGCTTGTCGTTGACGCCATCCGAAAACTGGGCCATCCGCTGACCCGGGAACCACGAGGGAATGCGTAGATGTTGTATTGGCTGACCGGGCTTTCGGATGGCGGCGACGTCTTCAACCTCTTTCGGTACATCACTTTCAGGGCCGGCGCCGCGTTTTTCACCGCGCTGATCTTCGGCTTCATCTTTGGCAAGCCGCTGATCAACCTGTTGCGGCGCAAGCAGGGCAAGGGCCAGCCGATCCGCGAAGACGGGCCGCAAAGCCATATTCTGGAAAAGGCGGGAACCCCGACAATGGGGGGCCTGCTGATTCTGAGCGCGCTGATATTCTCGACCCTGCTTTGGGCGCGGCTGGACAATATCTATGTCTGGATCGTGCTGCTGGTGACGATCGGGTTCGGGATGGTCGGGTTCATAGACGACTACCAGAAGGTCGCCAAGCGCAACGCCAAGGGTGTGCCGGGGCGGGTGCGCTTCGGGATCGGATTGCTGATTGCCGCCGTGGCCGCCTACGTCGCCTCGACGGCGCATCCGGCAGATCTGGCGAACCAGCTGGCGCTGCCGATTTTCAAGAACGTGTTGATCAACCTAGGCATCTTTTTCGTGCCGTTCGGCATGATCGTGATCGTGGGGGCGGCGAATGCGGTGAACCTGACCGATGGGTTGGACGGGTTGGCAATCATGCCGGTGATGATCGCGGCTGGCACGTTGGGTGTGATCGCCTATGCGGTGGGCCGGGTCGACTTTACCGAATATCTCGAGGTTCATTACGTCCCAGGGTCAGGCGAGATCCTGATCTTCACGGCAGGGCTGATCGGCGGCGGCCTGGGGTTCCTGTGGTATAACGCGCCACCGGCCGCCGTTTTCATGGGCGACACCGGGTCGCTGGCCTTGGGCGGGGCCCTGGGGGCGATCGCGGTCGTCACCAAGCACGAGATCGTGCTGGCCATCGTCGGTGGTCTATTCGTCGTCGAGGCTTTGAGCGTCATCATTCAAGTGCTCTACTTCAAGCGCACCGGCAAGCGAGTGTTCCTGATGGCGCCGATCCACCACCATTTCGAACAACTCGGCTGGAAAGAGCCGCAGATCGTGATCCGGTTCTGGATCATCTCGCTGATCCTCGCGCTGATCGGCCTGGCCACGCTGAAGCTGCGTTGATGGAACGGGTCCGCGACACACAAGCGATGATCGCGGGCATGGCGCCGGTCGCGATGCCGGGGCGCTGGCATTTCTGCACCTTACCCGACACGGATCCACGCTTTGAACAGCTGCGGGGCATCGCCATCGCCTCATTCCAGGAAATTGAGGGGTGGTCGTTGGTCCTGGAGGAGGCGGCCGCCCAGCAAGCGGGCCTGCTTTCGCCGACGCCAATGACACAAATCACGCTTCAGGTTCACTCGGCGCTTGATGGTGTTGGCCTGACCGCAGCGGTTTCAACCGCGCTGGCAAAGGCCGGTATCCCCTGCAACATGGTCGCGGGCTTCCATCATGATCATGCGTTCGTGCCATCAAACATGACCGATGAAGCCCTGGCGGTTCTATCAGCGCGCGCCCAAGAAGCTTCGCGCCGATGATTCCGGTACGCGGATATGAGGGCCGCAAGGTCGCGGTGCTCGGGTTGGGACGCTCCGGGCTTGCTGCCGCGCGAGCTTTGCGGGCGGGCGGGGCCGAGCCGCTTTGCTGGGACGATAGCGCCGAGGCGCGTGAGGCTGCCGAAACGCAGGGCACTCTGATTCACGATCTAACGCGTGGGGGTGTCTGGGATGACGTCGCTGCGCTGATCGTCAGCCCGGGCATCCCGCACCTTTACCCTGAACCCAACAAGATCGTCGCGGCAGCGTTGGAGGCGGGGGTTCCGGTCGACAATGATATCGGGCTGTTCTTCCGGTCGTTCGCGTCAGATGACTGGGACGGCTTTGACACCGCGCCGAGGGTGATCGCGGTGACAGGGTCAAACGGCAAATCCACCACTTCGGCTTTGATCCATCACATCCTTCTCGAATGTGGCCGGTCGGCGCAGCTTGCCGGCAATATCGGGCGCGGTGTGCTGGATATCGAGCCCGCGGGCGACGCCGGCGTGGTGGTCCTGGAACTGTCGAGCTACCAGACCGATCTGGCCCGCGCGCTAACCCCTGACATCGCGGTTTTCACCAATCTTACGCCGGATCATCTGGACCGGCATGGCGGGATGGGCGGCTATTTTGCCGCCAAGCGGCGCTTGTTCGCGGAAGGCGGGCCGGACCGAGCGGTGATCGGGGTGGACGAGGCCGAAGGTGTCTATCTTGCAAACCAGATGGCGGAAGGCCCCGCGGATGATCGGGTTATCCGCGTATCGGCAGAGCGGAAACTGTCCGGGCCGGGTTGGGCTGTTTTCGCGCGCAAGGGGTTCTTGTCAGAATATCGCAAGGGGCGGCAGGCCGGATCCATCGACTTGCGCAGCATTGCGGGGCTTCCCGGCACGCACAATCACCAGAACGCCTGCGCCGCCTACGCGGCCTGTCGGGCGTTGGGCCTGTCGCCAAAGGCGATCGAGCAGGCTTTCCACTCGTTCGAGGGCCTGCCGCATCGCAGCCAGTTGGTTGGCGAAAAGGCGGGCGTCAGATTTGTGAACGATTCCAAGGCGACCAATGCGGACAGTGCGGAAAAGGCGCTGCTGGCGTTTCCCCGCATCCGCTGGATCGCTGGGGGACTCGGCAAGGAAGGTGGCATCGCGTCGTTGCAGCAAGCGCTGGGATCCGTGGCGAAGGCCTATCTGATCGGGCATTCTGCGCGCGAGTTTGCGCTGCAGCTTGGCGATACCCCCCATGAGATATGTGAAACCATGTCGCGCGCGGTCATGCGTGCGGCGGCAGAGGCCGAACCGGGCGATGTGGTATTGTTGGCCCCCGCGGCCGCCAGTTTCGACCAGTATCCGAATTTCGAGAAACGCGGCGAAGATTTCATGGTCGAGGTTCGCAAGCTGCTGGACGGCTAGCGGGAAATGCGAGCGATGTTAAAGCTGTCGCCGGTCCGTCCTCGTCAATCGGCTTGCAGCGCAGCCGCGACCTTTTTCAGCGTCGGCGGGCGGTAGGGCGGGCGCGCCTGCCGAAACCGGATCCGCGCGGCGTCGGAAACATCTGCAACATCAACGGGCCCATCGCGGTCGCTTTTGCGGAACAGTCTGGCAAACAGGCCCTTGTTCGGTTCGCTGCGGTTTTGCAACGGCGCGAAAGGGTTGATCTGCTGGCGGAAGCTGTCGAGCGTACCGGGCAAGAACTTCAAACCCATGCGTTCCGCCCCTTCGGCGATCCAGACCAGAGCGTTGTCGGACAGACCGGTGATGTCGCCGCCGCCGCCGACCGAACCGTGGTCGCCCGAAAACCATTCCTGCTGATAGGGTCGCGTCGGCCCTGTCGCACCGTCGTTCAGTCTGTCGAGATTGTCCCAAAGTGTTGGCGCGTAGGTTGTCCTGCGCTCGTCGATCGCCACTGCATGGCGGGACGATCGGACGCTGCTGGACAGGTCGGCATCGTGGAACTTGTATTGCTGGTTGGTCAGCCGGGCCAGGCCGCCGAACTGGCTGGGGATGCCGAGTGCGCCGACGGTGTCCCAGACGCCGACATAGGCGAGTTGCAGCAGGTGGCCGATGTCCTCGCCTGCCGCCGCCCGCCATTCCTGCTCTTGCCGGCTGGTTGCGATTGCCGGATTGATCGACAGACGAAACGCGAAGTTTTCCGGCTCGTTTGGATGGGTGTTCGGTCCGCGCTTGCGGTAGCGGTCCATAGCCTCGCCGATCATGTTGATCTTGTTTCGCGTTGGAATCGCGCAGGCTCGGATCAATCCAGCCAACGACCGTGCGGTGTAGGCGCCGCGCGAAAACCCGAAGATGAAAATTTCGTCGCCCGGCTGATAGCTGTAAGCCAACGCCCGGTAGGCGGTCACGATCTTGCCGTCGAGGCCCCAACCGAACGCGCCGCCGCCTATGCGGTCAATATTGCGAGACAGCCAACTGGCGCCACTGTCGGTGCCAAGGCCGGGAACGTAGATCAATTGCTGAAAGGTGGAACCGGCAGTCAGGCTCATCGCTTGAGAGAGCGCGACCACGTTGGTGCCGTATTCGGCATCCGCGTGATTCCAGGTTCCGTCACAGAATATCGCAATGCGTTTCACCGGGGCGTCTCCGTAAAGGCGATCTGACGACGCGATTTTGCGCGCTTTGGATGAAACTTAGCAGATTTACCGGACTTTGTCGCAATCTCGCCGCCGCTCAACGTCAGTCGGCCGTGCGATCTTGTTCCATGCGAATCTTGCCCAGGACCTTGTGCATGCGGCTCGACCGGAATTCCCAGGTCTGGCGATATTCATCAAGCCAGTCATAGGCAGACCGCATCGGCAACGCGCGTAGTTTGCGAGGACGCGCCTGAGCCCGCTTGCCGCCCTCGATCAAGCCAGCCTGTTCCAGCACCTTGAGATGCCGAGAGATCGCCGGCTGACTCATGTTGAACGGCGCGGTCAATTCCTTGACCGTCGCTTCGCCCTGCATGAGGCGTTCCAGAATCGCACGACGGGTTGGATCCGCTAGCGCTGAAAAGGTCTTATCCAAACGTGTTTTTGTCATTGGCAGTCTTTTGAAATACTCTCGCATTTTCCCGCTGAAGCTGTAGAAAGTCAACGCCACATTTTGGACACAATCCGTTGCGGCAAAGTGCTGGCGAAGTGTCGAGTTTTTGGCTACACTTGTGATCAGACCCGGCAAACGGGCGATCCGAGGCAGTGTTAGGCAGTAGTTCATGACGGAAATGGTCTATGGCACGGTCCCCGTGCGGGACGGCGAGCCGATTCTTCCGCGCTGGTGGCGGACCATCGACAAGTTGTCGATGTCCTGCGTCTTCATCCTGTTCGCAATCGGGTTGTTGTTGGGTCTTGCGGCCTCTCCGCCACTGGCGGAGCGCAACGGGCTGAACGCATTCTATTACGTCGAGCGGCAGGCGATCTTCGGCGCGCTGGCGTTGATCGTGATGATCTGCACGACAATGATGTCGCCGCAACTGGTCCGCCGCATCGGCGTCCTGGGCTTTTTCGCGTCCTTCGTGGCACTCGCATTCCTGCCGATCTTCGGGACCGACTTCGGTAAAGGCGCGGTCCGCTGGTATTCGATGGGTTTCGCCAGCTTCCAGCCTTCAGAATTCCTCAAGCCCGGATTCATTGTGGTTGCCGCGTGGCTGATGGCTGCAAGTCAGGAAATCAACGGCCCGCCGGGGCGGATGTATTCGCTGATCGTGACCGCTGCGATCGTGCTGCTGCTGGCGCTGCAACCCGATTTCGGACAGGCCTGTCTGATCCTGTTCAGTTGGGGCGTGATGTATTATGTCGCGGGCGCACCGATCTTTCTGCTTGTCGGGTTGGCGGGCGGCGTCGTCATGGTTGGAACGCTTGCCTATCAAGGTTCCGAGCATTTTGCCCGCCGCATTGACGGCTTCCTGTCGCCCGACATCGACCCGCGCACCCAGATCGGCTATGCTACCAACGCGATCCAGGAAGGCGGGTTCTTTGGCGTCGGGGTCGGTGAGGGACAGGTGAAATGGTCGTTGCCCGATGCCCATACGGATTTCATCATCGCGGTTGCGGCCGAGGAATACGGGCTGATCCTGGTTCTTGTCATCATCGCGCTTTTCACCACGATCACAGTGCGCTCTCTGGTCCGGCTGATGCGTGAACGCGATCCGTTCATCCGGCTTGCGGGCACCGGGCTTGCGTGCATCTTCGGGATTCAGGCGATGATCAACATCGGTGTGGCTGTGCGGTTGTTGCCGGCCAAGGGGATGACGCTGCCGTTCGTAAGCTACGGTGGTTCGTCGCTGATTGCAGGCGGGCTTGTGGTGGGCGCGCTCTTGGCGTTCACCCGTGTGCGGCCGCAGGGCGAGATCGGCGACATACTGATTCAGCAGCGGGGCAAATAGCGCATGGCCGAACCGCTTCTGATCATTGCCGCGGGCGGCACCGGCGGGCACATGTTCCCGGCTCAGGCGCTGGCCGAGGCGATGTTGCGGCGCGGGTGGCGGGTTAAACTGTCCACCGATGCGCGCGGCGCGCGTTATACCGGCGGGTTCCCGCATGTCGTGAAGATCGAACAGGTCGCAAGCGCCACATTCGCTCGCGGCGGGGTTATGGCCAAGGCCGGGGCACCGTTTCGGATTGCGGGCGGGGTGATGGCCGCGGTCGGTGCAATGCTGCGCGACAGGCCAGCAGTCGTGGTGGGGTTCGGTGGCTACCCGTCGATTCCGGCGATCTCGGCCGCCAAAATTCTGCGGCTTCCACGCATGATCCATGAGCAAAACGGTATTCTTGGTCGGGTAAACCAGTTCTTTGCGCGCAAACAGCGCGTCAATGCGGTGGCCTGTGGCATCTGGCCAACCAGGCTACCCGGTGGTGTGGCGGGCATTCACACCGGCAATCCGGTGCGCGCGGCGGTTCTCGACAAGGCGGGGGCGCCCTACATTCCGCCGGGAGATTACCCGATGTCGCTGTTGGTCATCGGCGGCAGCCAAGGCGCACGGATCCTGTCGGATGTCGTGCCCGAGGCGTTGGCCGCGCTGCCCGCCGATCTGCGCGGCCGCTTGCGGGTCTCGCATCAGGCTCGCGAAGAGGATGTGATCCTTGTGACCAATTTTTACGAGGCGGCCGGAATCGTCGCGGATGTGCAGCCGTTCTTCACTGATATTCCGCGTCGGATGTCCGAGGCGCAACTTGTGATCAGCCGGGCGGGGGCGTCGTCTGTGGCCGATATCAGCGTGATCGGGCGGCCGTCGATCCTGATCCCTTATGCGGCGGCCGCCGCGGATCATCAGACTGCCAATGCGCGGGGCTTGGTTGACGCGGGGGCAGCGATCCTGATCCCGGAATCAAGACTTGAACCTGCCGCCCTCGCAGAGCAGATAGAGGCCGTCTTTTCCAATCCCGGCGCGGCCGTGAAAATGGCGCATGCGGCGTTGGCAACGGCAAGACCGGATGCGACCGAGCGGCTGGTCGAAATGGTCGAAGGACTTGCAGGCAGGGGACAAGACGGATGAGTGCTGCCGCAACCAAACTACCAACCGAGATGGGCCCGATCCACTTCGTCGGTATCGGTGGCATCGGAATGTCCGGCATTGCCGAGGTGCTGCTGAACCACGGCTACCGCGTTCAAGGCTCGGACCTGAAGGCCAGCAAGATCACCGACCGGCTGCAGTCCTTGGGGGCGGTGGTCTTTGAAGGCCAACGGGCGGAAAATCTTGAAAACGCCGAAGTCGTCGTGATCTCTAGCGCGATCAAGCGCGGCAATGCAGAACTCGACGCTGCGCGCAACATGGGGCTGCCGGTGGTGCGGCGGGCAGAGATGCTGGCAGAGCTGATGCGGCTGAAATCCAACGTCGCGGTGGCTGGCACGCATGGCAAGACGACAACGACGACTCTGGTGGCGACTTTGCTTGACGCGGGCGGGCTGGACCCGACGGTGATCAACGGCGGGATCATTCACGCCTACGGCTCGAATGCGCGGATGGGGCAGGGCGAATGGATGGTGGTCGAGGCCGACGAGAGCGACGGCACCTTCAACCGGTTGCCTGCGACCATTGCCATCGTCACGAATATCGACCCCGAACATATGGAGCACTGGGGCACGATCGAGAACCTACGGCAGGGTTTCCTCGATTTCGTGTCGAACATTCCGTTTTACGGGCTGGCGGTTTGCTGCACTGACCATCCCGAAGTGCAGACGCTGGTTGGCAAGATCACCGACCGCCGCGTTGTGACCTTCGGGTTCAACGCGCAGGCCGACGTGCGGGCGGTGAATTTGCACTATAAAGCGGGCGTGGCGCATTTCGACATTGCCTTGCAGGCCGATGAGATGGTGATCGAAGGCTGTTCGCTGCCGATGCCGGGGGACCACAACGTGTCCAATGCCTTGGCCGCGGTCGCGGTGGCACGGCATCTGGGGATGAAGGCGGCTGAGATCCGCGATGCGCTGGCAAAGTTCGGCGGCGTGAACCGCCGCTTCACCAAGGTGGGCGAGGTCAATGGCGTAACGATCATCGACGATTACGGCCATCATCCAGTCGAGATTGCCGCCGTCCTGAAAGCGGCCCGGCAGGCCAGCGAGGGCCGTGTCATCGCGATCCACCAGCCGCATCGCTACACCCGCCTTGCCAGTCTGTTCGAGGATTTCTGCGGCTGCTTCAACAATGCAGATGTTGTCGGCATAGCCGACGTATATGCCGCTGGCGAAGAGCCCATTCCGGGGGCCAGCCGTGATGATCTGGTGGCCGGATTGATACGCCACGGCCACCGTCACGCCAATACCATCGGATCCGAGGACGATCTGGAACGACTGGTGCGCGCCGAGGCCAAGCCGGGCGATATCGTCGTTTGTTTGGGGGCTGGCACGATCAGCAGTTGGGCCAACAATCTGCCCAAGCGGTTGGCCGCATGAGCTGGTCGCTGATCCTTGCCTGCCTCTGGGCCATCGCCTCGGCCATCACCGCGATGTTGCCAATGCGAGGGCAATACCTGCCGGGGATCACGCTGTTGCTCGCCGCACCGTTTCTGCTGGTTTATCTGGGGTATCAGCACGGGATTTGGGTCGTGGCGGTCGGTCTTGTCGCGGCGATCTCGATGTTCCGTAATCCGCTGATCTACTTCGGCCGCCGGGCGCTGGGACTGCCCGTCACGTTGCCGAAGGAACTGCAGGAGACGAAGCATTGAACCTGTCTTTGATCCTCGCGCTTGTCTGGCTTGTGGCTTCGAATGTCATCGCGATGTTTCCCAGCCGCCACAACCATTGGCCTGCCGCTTATGTGCTGATCGCTATCGGGGTGCCATTGGTGGGCTATCTCACCTATGAAAATGGCCCGCTGGTTGGTGTGATAGCTTTGGCCGCTGGCGCCTCGATCTTGCGCTGGCCGGTGTTCTACCTTTGGAAATGGGCGCGGAATTTCGGTCGGGTGAAAGGAAACCGGGCGAAGTGACAGCACTTCCCGAAGTCCGGGGCGTCTTGACGCCGAACCGGTCGCTTGCCGATCTGACCTGGTTGCGCGTCGGTGGACCGGCGGATTGGCTGTTCCAGCCGGCAGACGTTGACGATCTGGCGCAGTTCCTGAAAGCGCTCGATCCGGCGATCAAGATCTTTCCAATGGGCGTTGGATCGAACCTGATCGTGCGCGACGGCGGCGTGCGGGCGGTGGTGATCCGCATGGGCCGCGGCTTCAACGAGATCTCTGTCGAGGGCGATGGCGTGAGTGCAGGCGTTGCGGCTCTGGATGCGCATGTCGCCCGAAAGGCCGCGCAAGCGGGTTTGGATCTGACGTTTCTTCGCACCATTCCGGGGGCGATCGGAGGTGCAGTGCGGATGAACGCGGGGTGCTACGGAACCTATGTGGCCGATTGTTTGGCTTCGGCCAAGGCGGTTACGCGGAACGGAGAGTTGGTGACCATGACCGGCGCGGACTTGAACTTTCGCTATCGCCAGACCGACCTGCCCGAAGGCTGGGTGCTGGTCGAAGCGTCATTCAGGGGGGCGCCCGGCGATCCGGCAGTACTTGAGGCAAAGATGGCGCAGCAAATTGCCAAGCGCGACGCGACACAGCCGACCAAAGATCGCACGGCCGGGTCGACCTTCCGCAATCCGGCGGGGTTTTCCAGCACCGGGGACGTTGATGACAGCCACGATCTGAAGGCCTGGAAGGTCATCGACGACGCTGGGATGCGCGGTGCACGGCGGGGCGGGGCGCAGATGTCCGAGATGCATCCTAACTTTCTGGTCAACCGAGGTGGCGCAACTGCCGCAGATCTTGAAGGATTGGGCGAAGAAGTCCGAAAAAAGGTATTCCAAAACAGTGGCATCTGTTTAGAATGGGAAATCATGCGGGTCGGCGAACCGGCCCCGGATTCAGAATAAGCAAAAGGACCGCATACAAGGTCCGGTAAAGAGGCGCTAAGTGGGACTGTCGAGCAGGACATCCCCCAAAGTGGCGGTACTGATGGGCGGCCCCTCGGCGGAACGAGAGGTGTCGTTGTCGTCTGGGCGCGAATGCGTCGCCGCGCTGCGGGAAGCTGGGTATGACGTGGTGGAACTGGACGCGGGTCCGGATCTGGCCGCACGTCTTGCCGAGATCAATCCAGATGTGGTTTTCAACGCCCTGCATGGTCGCTGGGGCGAAGATGGCTGCGTTCAGGGCATGCTGGAATGGCTGCGCATCCCCTACACCCATTCGGGAGTGCTGGCATCGGCGCTGGCGATGGACAAGCAGCGATCCAAGGACACGTTTCGGGCTGCGGGCTTGCCGGTGCTCGACAGCGTGATCGCGTGTCGCGACGAGGTCGAGGCGCGCCATATCCTGCCGCCGCCTTATGTGGTCAAGCCGAACAACGAAGGTTCCTCGGTCGGCGTCTATATCGTGACCGAGGCCGCCAACGGCCCGCCGCAACTGGCCCGCGAAATGCCGGAACATGTGATGGTCGAGGCTTACGCACCGGGGCGGGAACTGACCGCTACGGTGATGGGGGACCGGGCGCTTGCGGTGACAGATATCATCACCGACGGCTGGTACGATTACCACGCCAAATACGCCGCGGGCGGGTCGCGCCACGAGGTTCCGGCAAAGCTGCCGACGGATGTTACCGCGGCCTGTCTTGACTACGCTCTGCGCGCCCATCGGGCATTGGGCTGTCGCGGTGTCAGCCGCACCGATTTCCGTTGGGATGAGGCGCGTGGGCTGGACGGGCTGATCCTGCTGGAAACCAACACCCAGCCCGGGATGACGCCGACTTCGCTGTCGCCCGAACAGGCGGCGCATTGTGGCATCTCGTTCCCGGAGTTCTGCAAATGGATGGTGGAGGACGCGTCATGCAACCGGTGAGGCCCTGCCG
>JBBKVT010000262.1:0-4517 GCA_037968535.1 Paracoccaceae bacterium | reverse complement strand
TGGTAGTCCAGTCGAGCATCGGCAACATGTCACTGACCTGAAGGTCGATGCGCCCGCTTGCCATATCGAGGTTCACTTCATCTTGGGTCGGGTAAAGACGGATGTCGGCATCGGGATATGTCGCTTCAGCGTAGTCCGCCTGTGTCGTTCCCGATTGCGCGCCGATGATCTTGCCAGCGAGCGACGCGTTCGTGAACTCGCTGATCCCTGAATCTTTCGGCACCACATGGGTCATCGCTGCCCGGTAATAGGGATCGGTGAAATCCACCTGTTTCTTGCGGTCTTCGGTGATGAACATCGATGCAACAATGAAGTCATACTTGTTCGCCAAAAGGCCCGGAATAATCCCCTCCCAGTCTTGAGCGACAACTTCGCATTCCGCGCCGATCCGTTTGCACAGCTCCAGTCCGATATCAATGTCGAACCCGGCGATCTTGCCGTCAGATTCGATGTAGTTGAAGGGCGGGTAAGCCCCTTCAGTTCCAATCCGAAGTGACTCAGCTGCAGCAGTGGCCGCCAGTGCGGCCACGAAGGTAGCTGTCGCAATTATTGTCGTCAGTTGCGGTTTCATCTGCATTCCTTCTGTCGAATTTCAGTTGTCGTCATATCAGCATCTGTGCGGCCGGGTCGACTACTTGGCCGCTGCAGGCCGGAACAATTCGGCAATCTTGTTCAGTCGTTCCCTCGAACTTGATCCAAGCTGGATGAATATGCCGGCATGCATGAGCCCAGTCTTGCCATCAGGCCCGTCGAATCCCAGAACCAGTCGACCTGTGTCGGCATCGCAACAATATCTTCGGCAAGTTCTGTCCCCAAATCGCAAAACAAGGCGGTGATCTAAGTGACGGCAATGTCGGCCACTTGGGCATCTTGCGCGAACAATTTGCTCTACCATGAATAGCAAGGTGCCTCAACAAGACCAGAAGTGGCCCATCTTTAACAGTTCGGATAAATTTCCACTTGTAAGTCCATCAAGATAACGCGATCGCGGAAGAATTGCAGTTGATTGGCAAAATAGTAGGCGTTTCGCCTTCAATTTGTAATACGGCGATATGTACTCGATCTGTCTTGGCCACGGCCACGCGCCGCCAGTTCACATAGCTGCCATTTCCATAGTTGCCACTTCTAGACAGACACTAGAGCCGTGATCTCCATCTCCATCTCCATACCACAGGCAAGATGGGAATCGTTGTTCTCCGAGCTTTTGCGTAGCTCGTTCAGTGATCACTCATATGCCAGCGATACTCTCAAACAGCGCAGCAGTTCCTCAGCGCCGTCAAAGCCAAGAACAAGCTCGTCGATTCGATCAAGGTCGCCCTCACCCGAGCGAGACCCGGAAATCGGCAAGGGCGTCGAGTTGCGCTCTGACATGGGTTTCCAGCACCCTCTGCAGGATCGCGGCCTCGATGATCACCGGTCGCACCGGATTGCCGGATTGCTTTTCCACCTCCGTTGCCACCTCCGCGGCCATCAGCGCCGCCACCCTGCTGGGCCAGGTCACCCAGACATCGCGTTCCTGCCGCGCCAGCCGGAACACCAGCGCCTCAGCCCGGGCGCGATCCACCAGCGCACCCTTTCGCTTCTGGATCGCCAGCTGACGTTTCTGCGCCTGATAGACGGTCAGCGCGGTGCGGGCCTTGAGGTAGGACGAACTGTCTGCCGGGCCGCTGAAAGTGGTTTCGCCGCGACCAGTGCCGGTCTCACCATTATTCGGACGCATATCCTGAGGCCTTAAAGTGGTTCCAGCGCTCGGCCGGGCCGTAGAGATCACAGATATCGCCGATAGCGTGCCAGAAGGTTTCTATGGTTCGGGCCTTTGCCTTGCGCAGGTGCACTCTGAGCTTGGAGAACGCCATCTCGATGGGGGTCAGGTCGGGGGAATACAGTGGCAGGAACAGGAACCACGCGCCTTTGGCCCTAAGCAGTTCGGCGGCGCGCGGGCTTTTGTGCGATGACAGATCGTCCAGGATGCTCGGCTGCCAACCAGTCCGTCAGCTCAGCCAGCGTGACGTCCGGCGACGCCTCGACGCGAGCGACGACGGCCTCAAGCACACCGGCAATCTTGCCATGTCCGGACGGGCGTCCCCGCTTGGCAGCAGCGACCGATCCGGCCGCTCCACCCGCGTCAGCTGCTTGATGACAAAGCTCGGGCTGACGCCGAACCACCGAGTGACCTCACCCCGGGAATGACCCGCTGCGACCCGCGCGGCAACGCGTTCTCGAAGGTCTTGTGAATAGGGTTTGCTCATGATCCACCTCCAAGAAGGCTGAATCACGAACCCGGCCCAAATGGAATCCAGCGGGATTCCATTCAGCAGTGAACAGCTCTATTTTAGAATTGGTAGTTTGCACCCAGTTTGATTTGATTCATACTTGCCTCAAACCCGGCAACAGGGGCGCTGCTCAACACGGTGCCAAAATCAGTGTAGGCCCATTCGCCGTAAGCTGTCCAATGCTCAGATAGGCGCCGCTCCACACCAAGTCCAAAGGTCGCGCCCTCCATGTCGAAGCTTTCACTAAAACCCGTGGTGTTTACTTTACCGTCGGCCCAAGTGTAGCCGACAAGCGCATAGGGTAGCCAAGCGCCTGCATCATAGCCGATGCGCGAGAACACTGTAGCCACATTAGAAAACTCTACGTCAATTGGACCGCCAGCAAACACAGCAAACGCTGCGGACTGTTCGTCGCCTTCAATTTTGCCAATATTGTAGTCGCCGCCAACGCCGAGCACGACCTCATTGATTTGCCAGTCGTATCCAGCACGGATTCCGCCGCCAAATCCATCCAGTTCGCTCACGGTCTTGTCAAAACCATTTGCGACAAAAAGATCGCGCAGTGGACCTTTGGAATCCAGATCGGCTTGGCCCCATGTCAGGTTCGCGCCAACGTAAGCGCCGGCCCAGTTGCTTACCGGTGCTGCGCCGACAGGTGTCGGCTCAATAATGGGCTCAGCCATACTCCCGGCGATAGCGGTGGACGCTGAAAGCACAACTGCAGAAGCATGAAGGACAAAGTTTTTCATATTTGCGACTCTTTTCTCTATTTTCATGATTTTCGCCCCTAGATAGAAAAAATAGATCGAACTCCAGCGGATTCGACTTGGAGTAATGCGAGAGACCTGATGTGTTCCACACGGGCAACACGCTACGCAGCGGTCTAATCTCACCGGTTACAGATGATCGCTTCTGTCAATCTGGTTGAGATTAAACGAGTGCAATCCGATCACTCCCAACTTATGAGCCAGCTTGAGTGCCATAAGGCGTGAATTGCGCTCCCCCGAACAGCCGGGGTTCGAGCTGGGTGAAATCAACAGGATAAGGTACTGTTGCTGTTGCAAGATCGAACCAAGACCGAGATGGCATGGACTGAATTCACCCGCAGACAATTTGAGCGCAGCAAGCATAGCTATACCCCCCAGACTCGACAAGAGAGTCACTGGCGGGCGCAGCAGGCAAGTAGCGCGTCTGACTTGTGAAGCTCAAATAGGGCTCAGCGGCTCGCATAACGAATCATGCGATGGTCTCTAGTGTTGTTGCTCGACTTCTTGTCGATCCTTCTTTTTCAGAACCGGCTACAATGTGGAAGGCTATCATTGAGTTTGCACTGAGCTTCTTCTTTCATTTCCGCATCCGTCAGATTTGAGCCGGAGTTGTTCGACTCGGATGACTGAGCTTGATCGAAATGCATCGGTGTTCAGCTCCTCGCGAATCTTGAGCTCATTTCGGGCTGACGCAAGCGGTCGGCGCAATTCTGCCGGCTTTCAACCGCACGATGACTGGCGTAGCTACAACGCGACTCTGGCACCGAGTTGATTAGAAGCGGTGGCTCAAGGTGACCGTTCGGGTGGACGTGGGATCTGCCTGCGATAGGCGCCAGGCGGGAGGCCGAACTCTCGCTTGAAAGCCCGGTTGAACGCGGACTCCGACGTGTAGCCGGCGTCGAACGCCACCTCCAGCACGGGCTTGCGTGTCGTCTGCAACAGCCGCGCCGCGAGCTGAAGCCGCCAGCGTGCGAGGTAAGTCATAGGAGGCTCGCCGAGGAAGCGGGCGAAGCGCTCGGCAAGAACGCTGCGGGCCGCGCCGGACGCGTGAGCGAGTCCGTCCAGGCTCCAGGCGCGAGCCGGATCGCGGTGGATCAGCGCGAGCGCACCGCCGACCACCGGGTCGCGCGCTCCGGCGAGCCAGCCGGTCTGCTCCGGCGGCAGGGGTTCCATGTGGCGGCGGAGCGTTTCGATGAAGAGCGCCTCTGCCATCTTGGAGAGGAGTGCGGCCCGTCCCGGACGCCCCGATGCCGCCTCGGACAGGAGATGCAGGATCGAGCTCTCAAGCCAGGCGCCGGGGTCGCCGTCGCGGACATTGACCCTGACCACCCGTGGAAGGCCAGCGAGAAACAGGCGCGCGGCATGGCGCTCGCAGCCGAAGTAGCCGCAGACGAAGCGAGTTCACCTGTGAGGTTGTTCCGGACCGATGCTCTGCTGTCGGTCAGCGCCGCCGGCCGACCGCGGCTGACGACATGTG
>JBBKVT010000261.1:0-7317 GCA_037968535.1 Paracoccaceae bacterium | reverse complement strand
GTTTCATCATCAAGCCGAACAACCATGTCTGCATCCCTGAGGGCCGTACGCAATCGCTCGCCGGCTTGTTTCAGGATCGCGTCTGTTGCCGCCGATCCGAACTGCTGTTGCAGCGCAGTCAGATCGTCGAGCTTTATCGCGATTGCGGCGGTGGATTTTCCGGTCTCTGACTCTGCCTGAAGCACCGCATCGAGGCGCCGGGTGGCCGCTTTGCGCAGCGGAAGTCCGGTGACCGCGTCATAATCGTCTGGCCAGGCCGTGGCGGTGCCCGAAAAGAGACCCGCGATGGCGAACAAGGCGGGCAGCAGCAACGCCATGTACATCAACAGCCCTTCGCCGCCATACCAATAGCCCCCCAGCATCAGAGCGGGTAGGAACGCCATGACATGCGGGCCAAGCAGCGCCGAGCGCAAAAAGCTGCGGAAGCGACTGAAGACCGTTTCTGACGACATTTGCATTCACCCCTGATTGCAAGGGCAGATGGTCCGCCCGGATCAGGGACTACGCTAAGTCAGGCCGGTCTCGGTCGGGTTAATCGGGGACAGGGATTTGCGGCACATTTTTATCAAATGCCACCTTGGACCGCGCGAGGCCGACGAAATCGAACAGGTTCGGATCGAGCAAGTGGGATGGCCGCGTATTCATCAGCGCGCGGAACATGATCTGACGGCGACCGGGGCTGTTCTTTTCCCAGCTGTCCAGGATCTGCTTGACCTGCTGGCGTTGCAGTCCGTCCTGACTGCCACACAGATCGCACGGGATGATCGGATAGCCCATCGCGTTCGCAAACCGATCGCAATCGGCCTCGGCCACATGGGCAAGGGGGCGGTAAAGAAACAGATCGCCTTCTTCGTTCAACAGCTTCGGTGGCATCGTGGCCAACCTGCCGCCGTGAAAGAGGTTCATCAAGAAGGTTTCAAGAATGTCGTCCCGATGATGACCAAGCACCACGGCCGAACAGCCTTCTTCGCGCGCGACGCGGTAAAGGTTGCCCCGGCGCAGGCGCGAACACAGCGCGCAATAAGTCCGACCCTGCGGCACCTTGTCGACGACGATGGAATAGGTGTCCTGATACTCGATCCGGTGCGGAACTTTCATGCGGTCCAGAAATTCCGGCAGGACGGTGGCGGGAAATCCCGGCTGCCCCTGATCGAGGTTGCAGGCCAGCAGATCGACCGGCAGCAGACCGCGCCATTTCAGCTCGTGCAGCACCGCGAGCAGCGTATAGCTGTCCTTGCCGCCGGAAAGGCAGACCAGCCACCGCGCGCCGCGTTCGATCATGCCATATTGTTCAATCGCTTCGCGGGTGTTGCGCACGATGCGTTTGCGCAGCTTCTTGAACTCGGTCGTCGAGGGCGCGCCGTGAAACAGCGGATGGATATCGTCAGGATCGTCGAGCATGTGTGGGGTATGCCAAACCGTAGCGGTCAAGCAAAGCGGATTCATCTTTGTCATGGCGGGCGGACGCGCTGATGGCCCATATAGCTGCGATCACCGCACTAGTCCGGCACGTTGTCGACGCCCGAACCACCCCCAGGATGGCAGCGAGCGATCCGTCGGACAGCCAGCCATCCGCCCTTGAATCCACCGTGTTTTTCCAAAGCTTCAAGAGCATAGGCCGAGCAGGTTGGCTGGTAGCGGCAACCGTGTCCGACCCACGGCGAGAACAACAGGCGGTAGCCACGAACGGGCAGGGCGAATAGCTGAGCCAGCGGAGTCATTTCGCGTTTTGATGTAGACGTTGCAGGGCCGAGCGCAAGTCGCCCTGCAGGACCGCAAAGTCGCGGGTTGCGGTGATTTTTTCCCTGCCCACCAGGACATAGTCCCATCCGGGTTTGCCTGCGCCGGGTAAGATGCGCCGCGCAATTTCGCGCAAGCGACGCTTGGCCCGATTGCGCGCGACCGCGTTGCCGACTTTCTTTGAGCAGGTGTAGCCGATCCGGATCATGTCGCCATGGTCGGCTTCCTCGCGTCGCCGCGCCTGAAGCACGAAGCCCGGCGAGGCATGCCGGCCAGCCTTTGCCGCGCTGAGAAAGTCGGCACGCTTGCGCATGACCTGCAGTTGAACGGAAACCGCCGGAGAGCTTGCTGCAGCTTCGGCGCTTTGGCCTGCTACAGGGGTCTCCGGCGGGTTCATTCCGTTGCCTTTCGGCGGGCGTGCTTAAGCGCTAAGCGACTTCCGACCCTTCGCGCGGCGCGCGTTCAGGATCTTGCGGCCGGCTTTGGTCGCCATGCGCGCGCGAAAGCCGTGACGGTGCTTGCGCACCAGGTTGCTTGGTTGAAAAGTGCGCTTCATCGCGTCGTCTCCGTCAGTTTCGACCCAAACCCCGGACAGGATTCGAAGGCCGTTAATGTTCGAAGTCCGTCCTTTAGGGGGTCATCTTGCTGATGTCAATCAAGCCGGCACAAGTTTTCTGCAACAAACCGCGCTGGATTTGGCGGGCGAATGTTACAAGGCTGTCTAATGTTCGCTCGGGGGCTGAACGGCCGGGTCACCATCAATCAAGCAGCCGTGATAGGGCTGTCTCTGGCGCAATGAAACACGCATGTTGGCGTGATCGTTGAATAAAGGCGCGGAACTTGACAGACATACCAATCAAATCCGGAAACGGGTACCTGCGCCGACTGCCATTGATCGCCATTCTGATTGTCGCAGCCATCGGCGCGTTCACCTTGCGCGACTATCTGTCGTTCGAGACGCTGCGCGAGAACCGCGAGTCGCTGATCTCGTTCAGGGACACAAATTATCTGCTGACGGTCTTGGCGTTCATGGCTGTCTACATCGTGATCGTCGCGTTTTCCCTGCCAGGGGCCACGATCGCCACTTTGACTGGCGGATTCCTGTTCTCGACTTTTCCTGGCGTGCTGTTCAACGTCGTGGCCGCGACGATTGGCGCCACGCTGATCTTTCTTGCCGCAAAATGGGGTCTTGGCGAACGACTGGCCGCGCGCCTGGAAGCGTCGGAAGGCAAGGTCAAGCGCCTCAAGGACGGGATCGACGACAACCAGTGGTCGGTTCTGTTTCTGATGCGGCTTGTTCCTGCCGTGCCGTTCTTCGTGGCCAACCTTGTGCCGGCGCTGGTCGGCGTTCCGCTTTCCCGCTTCGTCATCACCACGTTCTTGGGCATCATTCCCGGAGCGGTCGTTTACACCTCGGTTGGTGCGGGGCTGGGCGAGGTCTTCGAGCGCGGCGAAACACCCGATCTTGGCATCATATTCGAGCCGCATATCCTGCTGCCGATCCTGGGCCTTTGCGCATTGGCAGCCTTGCCGATCGCGCTGAAATTCTTTCGCAAAAGGGACGTCTAGACCATGGAACGCATCAAGACGGATATCTGCGTGATCGGCGCAGGCTCTGGCGGCCTGTCGGTCGCCGCGGGCGCGGTTCAGATGGGGGCGTCGGTAGTTCTTCTGGAACGGCACAAGATGGGCGGCGATTGTTTGAATTACGGCTGCATCCCATCGAAAGCGTTGATCGCCGCCGCGAAACAAGCGCATCTGATGCGAACCGGCGCAGAGTTTGGCGTGACACCGGTGACACCGGAAGTCAGCTATGCAGCCGCCAAGGATCATGTGCAGGCGGTGATCCGGAAAATTGCACCCGTCGACAGCCAGGAGCGCTTCGAAGGTCTGGGCGTCAAGGTGATCCGCGAGCATGGGCGCTTCATTTCGCGGACCGAGCTACAGGCCGGCGATACCTTCATCACCGCCCGCCGCTTTGTCATTGCGACGGGGTCCTCGCCGTTGGTCCCGCCGATCCCGGGACTGGACAGCGTGCCCTATGAAACCAACGAGACATTGTTCGATCTGCGAGACCTTCCGGAGCATCTGCTGATCATCGGCGGCGGACCAATCGGCATGGAAATGGCACAGGCACATATTCGGCTCGGCTCGAAGGTCACCGTCATCGAAGGTGACAAGGCGCTGGGTAAGGACGATCCCGAACTTGGCGCCGTGGTCCTTGATCACCTGCGAGACGAAGGCATCGAGATTGTGGAGGATGCGACAGCCTCCGAGATTCGCGGCAAGGCCGGCGCGATAGAGGTCGAAACCAAGGACGGTCGGACCTTCAAGGGAACTCACCTTTTGATGGCCGTCGGTCGCAAGGCGAATGTCGAGGACATGGGTCTGGACACGGCTGGGGTCGAGTATGACCGTTCGGTAAAGGTCGGCGGGGATCTGCGCACCAGCAATCGCCGTATCTATGCCATCGGGGATGTCGCGGGCGGGCTGCAGTTCACCCATGTCGCGGGCTACCATGCAGGTATCGTGATCCGCGCAATGCTGTTCGGGTTACCCGCCAAGGCGCGCACGGACCACATTCCCTGGGCAACCTATACCGATCCAGAGCTTGCGCAGGTCGGACTGACTGAAGCCCAGGCGAAAGAGGCGCACGGCGACAAACTGGAGGTGGTTCGCTTTGCCTACGATGAAAACGACCGGGCGATTGCGACGCGCAGAACCGTAGGTCTGATCAAGGTCATGATCGTCAAGGGCCGCCCGGTCGGTGCGACCATAGTCGGGGCGGAAGCGGGGGAATTGATCGGGCTCTGGGCGCTGGTCATTGCCAACAAGCTGAAAATGTCAGCGGTTGCGAATATGGTTGCACCCTACCCGACACTCGGCGAGATCAACAAACGTGCCGCAGGGACCTATTTCTCGCCACGGCTCTTTGATAGTTCTATTGTAAAAGCTGTAGTAGGGATTGTGCAGAAAGTACTGCCCTGACCCGCGAGTAGCAGGTGGACGATGTTTCTGAACTCACTTTCCGGTCGATTTCTTGTCTTGACGTTAGTCTTCGTCATGTTGGCCGAAGTGCTGATTTTCGTCCCCTCCGTCGCTCGGTTCCGGGAGGACTATCTTCTGTCGCGGCTCGAAAGAGCGCAGATCGCATCGCTGGCGCTTTTGGCCACCGACATGATCGACCCCGATCTTGAGAATGAGTTGCTGACCACTGCAGGCGTCTACAACGTCGTCTTGCGCCGCAACGAAATGCGACAACTGATGCTGTCCTCGCCGATACCGTCGCCGATCGCCGGCACGTTCGATCTGCGCGATCCCGGCTGGTTGCAACTTGTACCCGATGCCTTGAAGTGCCTGATCGAGCCAGACAACCGGGTGATCCGAGTGATCGGAAACCCGGTCCAAAGCGCCGGGTTGCTGATCGAGGTGACGATGGACACCCAGCCATTGCGCAACGCGATGATCGACTATGGCCTTCGGGTATTGGCATTGTCCGCTGTCATCTCGATCGTCACGGCTTTCCTGCTTTTCCTCGCCGTTCGCCGGTTCCTGGTCAAACCGATCAAGGGGGTCGTCGACGCGATGATATCCTATGCCGAAGCGCCCGAGGACGCCCGCCGCATCATCGTGCCTTCGGCCGGTGTCACAGAGTTGCGAGAGGCCGAGATCGCATTGCAACAGATGCAAACCCAGCTTACCGGATCGCTGCGTCAGAAAGAACGGCTTGCCCAATTGGGCGAGGCCGTCGCCAAGGTCAGCCACGACCTGCGCAACATCCTGACGACCGCCCAGCTGTTCACCGACCGGGTCGAGAAAAGCGCCGATCCGGCCGTCAAGCGGGTCGCGCCGAAGCTGATCAATTCGATCTCGCGCGCGGTCAACCTTTGCGAATCCACGCTCGCATTTGGTCGCGCGGAAGAGCCACCTCCGGCCCTGACTCGGGTACCCATTGCTAAGCTGGTGAACGACGTCATCGAGGGCGAACGCCTTGCTGCCGGCGATTATGACGTGAGTTATGCCGAGGATGTCCCGACCGGCCTGATGATCCGGGCCGACGCCGAACAGATTCACCGCGTCCTGTCCAACCTCATTCGCAATGCCCGCCAGGCGATCATCAATAGCGGAAAGTCCGGAGAAATCGCGGTCAAAGGGTCAGAAACCGAAACCGACTGGCTTATCAAGGTTGCCGATACCGGCCCCGGTCTTCCGGGCAAGGCGCGCGAACATTTGTTCCAGCCCTTTCAAGGCGGCGCGAGCAAGGGCGGTCACGGCCTTGGCCTTGCCATTGCGGCCGAGTTGGTGCGCGGTCATGGCGGCCGTCTGGACTTGGGCCGCACTGGCCCGGACGGAACGGAATTCGTGATCCGGCTGCCCAAGACTATTGCCGTCCTGGACGAAGCGGCCGAGTAATTCCCCCCTTGCAATGCGCAGGCGCTGCGTTTATCTCCCGCCTGTCCGCGCGCTGGTAGCTCAGTTGGATAGAGTACTTGACTACGAATCAAGGGGTCGGGGGTTCGAATCCTCCCCAGCGCGCCATTATATTTTTCTAAGTTATTGAAAAAGTTGAGAAAAATATCGATTTGGAAAACAACTTCCCCCAAAATTCCCCCCTTTAGGTTTCGGAACTCACGGGAATACCAGGGAAGAGCAGCCTGTTCTTGTTTCGCCAAATAAGTTTCTCGCGACCTTGATCACATTGTGACATGTTCATCCGGGTATCGTTTTGTTGCACATGCAAATCGGCGTCCCGCCGCATTCGGTCTCGCTTCCCTCATGCAGCCACGACGGTAGACCAAGTCCGTTGACAGGTTCCACCCGTGCGACAAGGCGACATGTGCGACAAATTTCGGATAGACTATGTGCGATTTCTCTGGGCTCGAGCGCTCCTGTGCCTGCCAGGATAATCAACATCTAGCGTCGTTATAGCCGGTGCACTCAAGTGCACGGACAGATGTCTAAATATTGGGGTTTAGAGCTTCGGGGCATCAATTTGGCTAGGAATTGCCTTCGTTTGTGACAATCCTTAGCGCTGGGCGATCTCCATCGCCGGCAGGCCCATTTCGATAATGCCCGTCAAAGCGATCTCGGATTTCGACGATTTTCAACATCATCTCACGTGAAAAGTCCTCGTGATACTTTTTCCCTTCCGGGCATGAGCGCCAGTATTTGAGAAGTTCAGCATGTGTATGTCCGCGCGCGTTCGGACGGCGGTTCTCGCTTGGGTTATCTGAGAGATATGCTTCCATGAGCGCGTCATCACGCTTGATTTGGTCTTCGGTGTCAAACACCGCGGGATCGGGTTCTTCCGCGGGCTCCGGATCGGGCAAAGGCTCCGGGTCTTTTCCTTCCGAGGCCAGGATTTGGTTTCTGCACACTTTGAACCGCATCTGCATTTCAGCAGTCCATCGCGGGTCCGTCCGGTGGGCCCAAGCTCGGTGCTCTTGGCGGTCGACGGCGGCGAGATATTGTTCTCGCGGGATTGCTAGCCGCTTCCTCATCCTCGCAAGACGGGCCCTTGGCTTCTCAGGCATCGATCAACTCCAGTCTCGTCTGCATTTCGTTCAGTTCCCTATA
>JBBKVT010000260.1:0-30726 GCA_037968535.1 Paracoccaceae bacterium | reverse complement strand
ATCATCCCGTTCGGGCTTGTCGGCGCGATATATGGCCATGTCGCCTGGGCGGTGCCGCTGTCGATGTTCTCGGTCGTCGGGCTGATCGGGATGACCGGGATCATCATCAACGATGCCATCGTGCTGGTCACCACGATCGACGATTACGCCACCGAACGCGGCCTGATCCCGGCGATCATCGACGGCACGGCAGACCGGCTGCGGCCGGTGTTGCTGACCACCGCGACCACGGTGCTGGGCCTGACGCCGCTACTGTTCGAGACCTCGCAACAGGCACAGTTCCTGAAGCCGACGATCATCACGCTGGTTTACGGCCTCGGGTTCGGAATGTTTCTGGTTCTGTTGGTCGTGCCGGCGCTGATCGGGATCCAGCAAGATGTCAGCAAGCAGTTGGCAGCCCTGCGCCGGGCGGTCAGCGCGGGCCGCAGGGCACGCGGCGTAGGTGTGCTGACCACCGGTGCCGCTGTGGCGGTCAGCGGTCTTTTTGCCGCGACACTGGGGTCCGCGATCGTGCAAGGAAGGTTGCCCGCGGTCTTGTCCGACTTCGCGGCCGGGCCGCTGATGGCGCTGGCGTTCGGCCTTTTCGTGGCCGGAACGGCGCTGTTGCTGATGCTGGTCTTCGTTCTGGGCGCGGTCTGGTTCGCGCTACGGCGTCGCGGCCGAGCCTAGCCGGCAGAGCAGCCCTGGATATCGACCGCGTTGCTGTCGCCCAGCACCGTGATCCGCAGATCCGACCGTTTCAACAGAAACGGCGCGGCATTCGCAGGCACCATATCGGCGATTGCGGTCATCACGCCGCCCTTGCGCGTCACATCGGCCTGCGAAATCCAGATCGACTTGTCGGGCAGTTCAATCACCGCCACTTCCGACCCGAAATCAGGCATCCTCACCTTGGTGGTTACCCGCAGGCCGTCGGAAATCGGATCGACAGCGCAGGTCGCACCAGCAAGGCCCATCGACCGGGCGCTTGCCGGCTGATCGGCAAGGCTGGCGCTGATCGCAGGGTCGGCCGCACCGCTTGTTGCCAGATCGGCCCGCAGATCGACCTGCATCGGCAGGCAGATGTCTTCGCAAACCCCCAGTTCGACCGTGGTGCGGATCGAGATCGGCTCGCCCGGTCGCGTCGGGGTCATTTCGATCGGCAGGATCAGTTCGTCATGATAGCCGATCGACCGGATGCCATTGATCGAAAAGACCTGCGGCACCGGCCAGTGAAAGCTGACGGAATTCAGGTTCGCGGAACCGCTCCAGTCGAATTGCGGTGGGATGCCGCCTTCGCCGGGCGCGCGCCAGTAGGTTTTCCAGCCCGGCGACAGCCGCACCCGAAGTGCGGCCATATGGGTGCCTGATGCAGTGCGCCAGCCGGGCAGAAGATCGACCTGGGCCACGTCGTCGAGCACGACAATATTGCTTTGCGCCCGCGCTGCGGGCACCGCGATGGCCAGAAGACCGGCCAGCAGACAGGCCAGCGGCAGGATCAGGAACTTTATCATGCCGCCAACCATCAAGTATGTTGAACCGATTGGGAAATCACAAATCGGCGAGAGGGCGCCGGTCCGACCGCACCTCACTCTTGTCTCAGAGCCCTGCAATGGCCATCATCGCGGTATGAGCGACGGCCTCGAATCCATCGACCTGTCCGGCAAGTTGCTGGTCGCCATGCCGGGCATGGGCGACCCGAGGTTCGAGAAGGCGGTGATCCTGATCTGTGCGCATTCCGCCGGCGGATCGATGGGATTGATCGTCAACAAGCCCGCGCCGGGGGTGGATGTGGTCGATCTTCTGGAACAGCTCAACATCCCCAAGGCCGAAGCCGGTCGCGATATTCGGGTGCATTTCGGCGGGCCGGTGGAACATGGCCGGGGCTTCGTGCTGCATTCCGGTGACTATGCCACGAACGACTCGACGCTGAAGGTCGGCGACCGTTTCGGGATGACCGCGACGCTGGATGTGCTGGAAGAACTGGCAAGCGGGCGCGGCCCGGAAACCGCGCTGTTGATGCTGGGCTATTCCGGCTGGGGTCCGGGGCAGTTGGAAGAAGAGATCCTGCGCAACGGCTGGCTGACCTGCGATGCGACGCCGGATCTGGTGTTCGCGCTCGACAGCAGCCGGAAATGGAGCAAGGCACTTGGCAGTCTGGGGATCGATCCGACCGGGCTTTCGGCGGCAGCAGGACGTGCCTAGGGGCGCGGCGCGGCGGCGCGGGTCAGCCGGTCGTTGATCGCGCGGCCAAGCCCGTGATCCGGAACCCGCGACACCGCGATGCCGGATGGTGCGCGCGCGTCCAGATCATGCAGATGCCGGAACAGGTTTGCCGCCGCTTCGGTCAGATCACCGGCGGCAGAAAGGTTCAGATCGCAATCGACCGCGCCGAAACCCAGCATCAACTCGCCCTCGCGCGGTGCAGCGGCGTTCAGCCGAAGCCCGGCGGCGGGTGCGTAATGGGATTCCAGCTGGCCCGGCGCGTTGGGCCGGTCGCTGTGGACGGATGCTGCAAGCGGGCGGCCAAGGCACTGCTCGATCGCCTCGACCGGAAGCCCGCCGGCGCGCAGCAGCGTCGGTTCCTCCAACAGCCCGACAATCGTGCTTTCAACGCCGACCCCGCAGGCGCCGCCGTCCAGCACCGCGTCGATGCGACCGGACAGACCGGCCAGCACATGCGCCGCGGTGGTCGCACTGATCCGCCCCGATGGGTTGGCGGAAGGTGCCGCTACCGGCCCGCCGAACGCCGCCAGAAGCCGCCCGGCCAAGGGATGCGCTGGCACCCGCACCGCAACGCTTGGCAACCCCGCGCTGATCAGCCGAGAGATCCCCGAGTCGGGCCTGACCGGCAGCACCAGTGTCAGCGGGCCGGGCCAGAAGGCCGATGCCAGCCGCCGCGCCGTATCATCGAATTCGGCAATCGCCTCAGCCGCGGCGACCGAGGCGACATGCACGATCAGCGGATTGAACTGCGGTCGGCCCTTGGCCGCGTAGATCCCCGCCACCGCCCGGTCGTTGCGGGCATCGGCGCCAAGGCCGTAGACCGTCTCGGTCGGAAAAGCGACCAGCCCGCCCAGCCGCAATATCTCGGCCGCCGTCTCGACGCCGGTATTGTCGGATTGCAACAGTTGCGTGTCTTTGCCGATCATCTGTCGTGACGCTGCGTTTGGGTTGATGGACATTGCGCTTCGGTTAGGCTTCACAAGTTGAGATTTTTCATACGTGTCGGCCCGCGCAATGCCAAGCCGACTTTCCGGAGGGCCAGATGCCTTATCGCGCGCCGCTCGACGATTTCAGATTTCTGTTCGATCATGTCGTGGGGCTGGATCAGGTTCGCGCCACCGATCTGTTCGCCGAGGCGACCGGCGATCTGACCTCTGCGATCCTGACAGAAGCGGCGAGGCTTTGCGAAGATGTGCTGGCGCCGCTGCAACGCGCGGGCGACCAGCATCCTGCGGTACTGGAAAACGGCGTCGTGCGCACCTCGCCGGGGTTTGCCGATGGCTACCGGGCGATTGCCGAAGGTGGCTGGGTCGGCATGGCGGCACCGGTTGACGAGGGCGGCATGGGCCTGCCGCAAACCGTGACGACGGCGGTCAACGAGATGATGTCCTCTGCCTGTCTTTCGCTGCAACTGAACCCGTTGATGAGCCAGGGCCAGATCGAGGCGCTCGGGCATCATGCCAGCGACGCACTGAAGGCGGTTTACCTGCCGAAACTGATCTCGGGTGAATGGTGCGGCACGATGAACCTGACCGAACCACAGGCCGGATCGGACGTGGGTGCGCTGCGCAGCAGGGCAGAGCCGGTCGGCGATGGCAGCTATGCCGTGACGGGTCAGAAGATCTACATCAGTTGGGCCGACAACGATTTCACCCCGAACGTCTGCCATCTGGTGCTCGCGCGGCTGCCCGACGGGGTGCCGGGCACCAAGGGGATCAGTCTGTTCATGGTGCCGAAATACATCCCCGACGCGGACGGCAACCCCGGCAAGGCCAACAGCCTCAAGGTGGTCAGTCTGGAACACAAGATGGGCCTGCATGGCAGCCCGACCGCGGTGATGCAGTATGACGGCGCGACCGGCTGGCTGGTGGGCCGACCGCATGAAGGCATGAAGGCGATGTTCACGATGATGAACAACGCCCGCCTTGGCGTTGGTGTGCAAGGGATCGGCGTGGCCGAAGGGGCGTATCAGCACGCGCTGGCCTATGCACTGGATCGCAAGCAGGGGACCACGCCGGTCGCGGACGGCACCGGCGCGATCATCGACCATGCCGACGTGCGCCGGATGCTGGCGACGATGAAGGCCGACACCTATGCGGCGCGCGCGATTGCGCTGGCCTGCGCTGTCGCCATCGACATGGGCCGCGCCACCGGTGACGCCGACTGGCAGGCCCGCGCGGCGTTCCTGACCCCGATCGCCAAGGCGTTCGGCACCGACACCGGCTGCGGGGTTGCCGATCTGGGGATGCAGGTGCACGGCGGCATGGGCTTCATCGAGGAAACCGGTGCGGCCCAATATTTCCGCGATGTCCGCGTCACCGCGATCTACGAAGGCACCAACGGCATTCAGGCGATGGACCTGGTGGCGCGCAAGCTGGCCGATGGCGGCGACGCGGCCTACCTGCTGCTCGACGAGGTCGAAGAAGTAGCCGAGGCCGCGCGCAGCGATTTCCCGAAGCTGGCGCAAGCGGTCTGGAGTGCTGCCGAAAGCCTGCGCGAGACCACCGAATGGCTGGTAGCGCAGGATGATCTGAACCAACGATTCGCCGGTGCGGTGCCCTATCTTCGCGCCTTCGCGCGGGTTCTGGGGGCGCAGTTCCATCTGAAATCGGCGCTGGCCGAGGGCGGCGAAGGCCCGCGCGCGCGGCTGGCGCGGTTCTACATCGCCCGGCTGTTGCCGGAGCATTCAACCCTGCTGGCACATGCGCGCGAAGGCGCGACCGATCTCTATGCGCTGACCACCCAAGACCTCGCCGGATGACCGACCCCGCCACGCGGTCGATCCGCTATCTGGTCGAAACTCCGCCCGATTTCGGATCCGTGACCGAAGTGGCGGAAGGCGTCCTTTGGCTGCGGCTGCCATTGCCGATGGCGCTGGACCACGTCAATTGCTTCGTGCTGGACGACGGCGATGGCTGGACGATCGTCGACACCGGGTTTGACACTAAAATGACTCGCGCGATGTGGCAGACAGCACTGGACGGTCCGCTGGCGGACAAACCGCTGCGCCGCGTCATCGTGACCCATCACCATCCCGACCATATCGGGCTGGCAGGGTGGTTCCAGACCGAACACGGCGCCGAACTGGTGACGACCCGCACCGCCTGGTTGATGGCGCGGATGCTGGTGCTCGACGAACATGCCGAACCCAAGCCTGAAACACTGGCATTCTGGCGCGGCGCCGGAATGGACGTCGCGATCTTCCAGACGCGGCAGGCGGAACGGCCTTTCAACTTCGCCGACATAGTGGCGCCGCTGCCGCTGGGCTTCACCCGGATCACCGAGGCCGACACGCTTGTCGTTGGTGGACGGACCTGGCGCATCCACATCGGCCACGGCCATGCGCCCGAACACGCGACGCTGTGGTCGGAGGCGGGCGACCTCGTGCTTGGTGGAGATCAGCTGTTGCCGTCGATCTCGCCCAATCTCGGCGTCTACGCGACAGAGCCCGAGGCCGACCCCGTCGCGGAATGGCTGGAATCCTGCGAACGGCTGTCGGGCCATGCCACCGACCGCCAGCTTGTTCTGCCGGGGCACAAGCTGCCGTTCGCGGGCTTGCCGTTGCGCCTGCGCCAACTGATCGACAACCACCACGGCGCGCTCGCCCGCCTGCTCGACCATCTCGACACACCGAAAACCGCCGCCGACTGCTTCGTGCCGCTCTTCAAGCGCCAGATCAACGACAGCGCTTACGGGTTGGCGCTGGTCGAAGCCGTGGCGCATGTCAATCACCTGTTTCATGCCGGAAAAGTTACGCGAACCCGCCGCGCGGATGGGGCATGGTTGTGGCAGCGAAAGGGGGCCTGATGGACGACGAGATCGCAACCACCGCCGAAGCGCACGAAGCATCCGTGATGCCCTGCGCGCGGGTGATCCACGCCAATCCGAACGCCCCGGTATCGGCCGAACAGAAACCCCTGCCGCCAGCGCTGTCGCGCAAGCCCGTCGCCGAAAAAAGCCCCGCCGAATGGGCTTATGAACGGTTGATCCTCTATATCCAGAATTTCGAGGAACAGCTGGACAACGAGCACGAGATCGCCGTCGGTTTCGCTGGTGGCACCACCGGGATATTGCGGATCGAGGGGATCGGCTATTTCGATCCCGACATCGTGACCTTCTACGGCAGCGACGAATTCGGCGCCAAGACCCAGCTGATCCAGCATGTCAGCCAGCTATCTGTGTCCTTGCGCGCGCTTCCCAAGAACGACGCGGACGACGCGCCGAAGCGGATCGGATTCCGGCTGGCCGAAGATCTGGAAAAAGACTGAGGCAGAGCGTCCCGATCGGTTTTCCGCCCGTGACAGCGGCATGAAAATCGTCTAACTCCAATCCGACAAATCAATTCAAGGTGCGAAGATGGCAGATCACGAACACGGCAACATGGACACCCACGTTCAGGAAAAGACCTTCGAGGGCTTCGTGAAGACCGTGACATGGACGGTCATCGTTATCCTGCTGTTCCTGGTGTTTCTCGCCATGGTCAACGGTTAAGGCGACCGCTTTCTGATGATTGCATTCCTTCGCACTTGCGCGGCGCTGGTCGTTTGCGCCGTTCTGGCCGGTTGTGGCACCACCGCCGAATCCAAATGGGCCTCGGACGAGGCGGTCGCGCGGGCGGCTTACCGGCATGACGGTCCGCCCAAGCTGACGCTGTTCACAGTGCTCGACAACGACCGCAACACCGGTGCCCATGCCAGCCTGCTGATCAACGGCTCGCAGCGGGTGATCTTCGATCCGGCGGGCACGTGGTATCACCCGAACCTGCCCGAACGGAACGACGTGCATTTCGGCATGACCGACCCGGCGGTGGATTTCTACATCGACTATCACGCGCGCACGCAATACCGGGTTCTGGTTCAGGAACTGGTCGTCTCGCCGCAGGTCGCGGAACTGGTGATGCAGCGGGCGATGGCTTACGGTGCGGTGCCAAAATCGCAATGCACGCTGGCGCTGACCTCGGTCCTGCGCGGTGTGCCGGGGTTCGAATCGATCCGCTCAACCTGGTTCCCGAAAACCCTGGCCGATGCTTTCGGCAAGCTGCCCGGCGTGACGGAACGGTTGGTCTACGACGACGATCCGACCAACAACTCCGGCTTCATCACAGCTTACGGCATCTGACCCGTCGCGGTCAGAACAGGTAAAGCCCCAGATACAGCATCGCCGCCCCACCAAGGATCGAGGCGATGACATTCTTGGTCCAGACCCCCAGTGCTATTGCTGCCAGCGCGGCCAGGATCCGCGCGGCATCGGGATCGCCGCCGGTCGCTGCGGGCCAAAGCACCAAGGGCGCAACAAGTCCGGGGATCACCGCAACCGGCGTGTAACGCAGCAACCGCAGCACGAAGGCCGGCAGTCTGGCGCGGCCAAGCGGGCCGAGGAACGAAAATCGGATCAGGTAGGTGCCAAGCCCCAGCCCTAGGATGATCACCCAGATTTCCACCGCGCTGTAGTTCATGGCAGCGCCCTTCCCATCCGGCGCTCGACCTCGGACCCGACAATCATCGCAACCGCGGCGGCGATCAGCAGGCCGCTGGAATAGGGCAGGAACGCCAGCGCCAGCCCCAACACCATCGAGGTCAGCGCAGCGGCGACATGCGCCAGCGTCCGCAACAGCGGCGCAAGGATCGCCAGAAACGCGATCGGCACCGCGAAATCCAGCGCGAATTCCGGCGGGATCGTCTGGCCCAGCATCGCGCCGCCCAGCGTCGCGGCATACCAGATGATCCAGACCGGAAGCGCGCAGCCGAAGTAGAACGCCATTTTCGCCGATATCGACTGATCCGGCCGCCGCTCGAATTCGGCGGCACTGACCGCGTAGGAATTGTCGACGAGGATATAGGCCGCGATCGCCCGCTGCCAGAATGGCGCTGCCCCCAGATGCGGGGCAAGTGCTGCCGAATACATCGCCATCCGCATGTTGACCGCCAGCGCTGCAGCCAGCACCATGATGACGGGCGCGTTTTCCTGCATCTGCGACAGCGCGGTGAACTGCGACGCCCCGGCAATGACCAGCACGCCCATGCTCATCACCTCGACGATGTTCAGCCCGGCCTCGGTCGCAATCACGCCGAACAGAATTCCGAACGGTGCCGCGCCAAGGATGAAAGGCGATCCGCCCCGGAGGCCGCGCCAGAAGGCGGTTTTGGTTGTGGTGACCGGCACGCTGTGATCCTAATATCCCCGACGTCCGGTTTCGATACCGTGCAGCGGCGGGGGGTTCAAATGGCAATTGCCGATGACGCGTGGGAATATCTGGTCGCACCCGATCCGGGCCGCGCCGGGCTGACCCGTGCTGTGCGCGGCACCGACCAGACCGGCGCCGAGACCGAGATTTCGGTGGTCGAGGAACGCCCGCTGACGATCTACCTCAACAGTCAGGAAATCGTCACCGCGATGACGATCGGGGACTATCCAGAATATCTGGCGCTGGGGTTTCTGCGCAATCAGGGGATGCTGAAATCGGCAGAGGATGTCGTCGCCGTTCAATATGATGACGAGATCCAGACAGTGGTGGTGCGCACCGCCAGCCAGACCACCTATGAAGAGAAGCTGAAGAAGAAGACCCGGACCTCGGGCTGCGCCGTGGGCACCGTGTTCGGTGACATGATGGAAGGGCTTCAGGGGCTGACCCTGCCCAGGGCCGAAGTGCGAACCTCGTGGCTGTACGCGCTCTCGAACCGGATCAACCGGACCCCGAGCCTTTATCTCGAAGCAGGCGCGATCCACGGCACGGTGCTGTGCATTCGCGACCGCCCGCTGGTCTACATGGAAGATGTCGGTCGCCATAACGCGGTGGACAAGATCGCGGGCTGGATGCTGTCCGAAGGTGCGACTGCCGAAGACAAGATCCTCTACACCACCGGTCGGCTGACCTCGGAAATGGTCATCAAGACCGCGATGATGGGGATCCCGGTGCTGGCCTCTCGGTCCGGCTTTACCGCCTGGGGTGTCGAGATCGGACGCGAGGTCGGGCTGACCCTGATTGGCCGGATGCGCGGCCAAAGGTTCGTGTGTCTCGCGGGCGAGGATCGGCTGATCCGCGACGCCGACCCCGCCAGCGTGCCGGAAGACGACAAGCGCCACCGCCGCAAAGGCGCCGAGGCATGACCCGCCCGCACGGCATCATCCTTGCCGGCGGCCTTGCTACCCGGATGGGCGGCGGCGACAAATGCCTGCTGCCCTTGGGAAGCCGTCGGGTGATCAACCACGTCATCGACCGCATCGCGCCGCAAGTCGCGGACCTCGCGTTGAACGCGAATGGCGATGCCATACGTTTTGCAGACGTTTCGCAGACGGTTCTGGCCGACAGTATTTCCGGCTTCGCCGGACCTCTTGCCGGGGTGCTCGCTGGCCTCGACTGGGCGGCGAAAACGGGTGCAAGTCACGTCGTATCCGTCGCCGCCGACACGCCGTTTTTCCCCCGCGACCTGGTCGCCCGATTGCAGTCGGCAGTCGATGCCGACCACCCCATAGCGCTTGCCGCAACGCCACATCCCGACCGCGGCAAGACCCGTCATCCGACCTTCGGTCTTTGGCCCGTGGCGCTGCGCGACGACCTGCGAAACGCCTTGCAGGACGGGCTGCGCAAGGTTGTTCTGTGGACCGACCGCCACGGTGCAGCCACCGTCATGTTCGACGCAGAACCCTTCGATCCGTTCTTCAACATCAACACACCCGACGATCTGGACCGCGCCCGCGCGCTGCTGGCAGAGGGCGTCTGATGCGCATCTACGGCATCGTCGGTTGGAAGAACGCGGGCAAGACCGGTCTGGTGGAACGGCTGGTGACCGAGATCACATCACGCGGCTTCACCGTTTCGACCCTGAAACACGCGCACCATTCCTTCGACGTCGACCAACCCGGCCGCGACAGCCACCGCCACCGCATGGCCGGGGCGACCGAGGTGCTGTTGTCCTCGCGCACCCGCTGGGCGCTGATGCACGAGAATCGCGCGAGCGATGAGGCGACTCTCGCGCAACTGCTGGCGCATATCGAACCGGTCGATCTGGTGCTGATCGAAGGCTTCAAGCGCGACACTCATCCGAAGCTGGAAGCGTGTCGTACGGAAACCGGCAACCAACTGATCGCCAAGGATGATTCCAACGTCAAGGCGGTGGCCAGCGATGTCGCGTTGACGGGTCTGACGATCCCGGTTTTCGATCTGAATGATACGACGGCGGTTGCGGATTTCATCCTGTCAGAGGTCGGTCTGATCGCACCGACCGACCCTGCGCCCGTCCCCATGCCAGACATCGCGCCGCCGCGTCTGAAGAATGATTGCTTCGCGCTGCCACCGGGTGTCGATTGGGTTCCGGTCGATGACGCGCTGGCAACGCTTCGGGGCAACATGTCCTGCGTCGTCGGAAGCGAAACGCAATCGCTCGACCAGATTTGCGGACGCATCCTTGCTGCCGATATCGTGGCCGCCCGCGCCAATCCGCCGGCGGCCAATTCGGCGGTCGATGGCTATGGCTTCGCCCATGCCAGTCTCGGGTCCCATCCGCAGACGTTGCCGCTGGTCACAGGTCGTGCCGCCGCAGGTGCGCCCTTTGCTGAAACGGTGCCGCCCGGGCGCGCGATCCGTATCCTGACGGGGGCGCTGCTGCCGAAAGGCGTCGACACGGTGATCTTGCAAGAGGATGTGACCGCAACCAAGACCCATGTCGCCTTCGAAGGCGGCATCCGCGCCGGCGCCAATACCCGCAAGGCCGGAGAGGACGTGCAAGCCGGTTCCGTCATCCTGCGCAAAGGCCATCGCCTGCGCCCGCAGGACTGCGCGCTGATCGCTGCGACCGGATGCGCCCAAGCGCAGGTCTTCGCGCGGCTTCGCGTCGGGGTGCTGTCCACCGGCGATGAAGTGGTGGCGCCCGGATCGACCGTTGATCCGGGAAAAACCTATGACGCCAACCGCCCGATGCTGCTAAGCCTCGTTGCGGCCTGGGGTCATGAGACCGTCGATCTGGGCCATGTGAATGACAATCGTGTAACCCTTCGGGAAAAGCTGGACGATGGATCGAACACGGTGGATGTCATCCTCACGTCCGGTGGGGCCTCTGCGGGGGAAGAAGATCACGTCTCGGCGCTATTGATCGAGGCAGGCCGGATGGCGACATGGCGGATCGCGATGAAGCCGGGGCGTCCGTTGGCGCTTGGATTCTGGAACAATGTTCCGGTGTTCGGACTGCCCGGCAACCCGGTCGCAGCACTGGTATGCACCCTGATCTTTGCGCGGCCAGCGCTAGCGGTCATGGCAGGCGGAGGCTGGCAAGAACCGCAAGGCTTCACCGTCCCTGCCGCCTTTGAAAAGCGCAAGAAACCGGGGCGCCGGGAATATCTGCGGGCGCGTCTGTCATCCGACGGCCATGCCGAGGCGTTCAAGTCGGAAGGCTCCGGGCGGATTTCCGGACTTAGCTGGGCGACGGGTCTGGTCGAATTGGGCGACGACGCCCGCGACATCTCGTGCGGCGACCCGGTGCGGTATATCCCCTTCGCCAGCTTCGGGATCTAGGCGACCCACGTCTTTCTTCTTGAAAGAATTATCCCCGCGCGGCGCGCTTCCGCCGTGAGGCGGAAACTCAGTCGAAGGTGCCGGTGACCCGGCCCAGCAGCATGAAGGCCCGCGCGGTGCGGGTGTCCATCAACTCGGCGATCTCCTGATCGCTGGCATTGGCCTCGAAGCCCGCGAACGTGTGGTCGAACTTGCGCAGGAAATGATGCACCGCGTCGCGGAAGATCGGATCCTGCCGCATCCGTCCGGCCGTCAGGGCAAGGCTCGACCGGTCGCGCACGCCCCCTAGTGCGGCCACGGACTTGCCGCGTTCGCCTTTTGCGAACTTGCGCCAGATCTCGGGGCGGGCGCGGTCGGGGCGCAGGTCGTCCATGTAGATTCCGTCCTGGCTTAGAAGCGTCAGCACGTCCTGCGCGGCCTGAACAAGCTGCGAAACGTGGCGGTCCTGCAAGGCGCGACGCAGCGCCCGGAAACCTTCCTTGTCCTCGGCGGTTTCAGGGAAATGCAGGGCGCGGATGAAATCATCGACCGACAGCGGCGCGGTCAGCGCTTCGGCCGGAGTGCCGAGCGCCAGCGACGCCTGTTCCTGGCCCGGCGCGGGTGCGGCACTCGCAACCGCGGCCTTATGCTGCGCCGCTGCGGTTTCCGCGGCGGTGGGGCGGATCGAGGTGAATGTCGCAATCGCCGCATCGGTCTTGCGTTGGGCTGCCGCGATCTCTTCCAACTTGCGTTCAAGCGACGGTTTGGTGCCGGTCGCATTGGATTGTTGCTGTTGCAGATAGCTGTGCCGCATCGCGTTGATCGCCGCCTGCAGGCGTGCGGATTCTTCCTTCATGATCCGGCTGCTGCGCGCTGCCGATGCCGCCACCCAGATCAGCGCGATCGGCATGAACACCGCGATCAGCGTCGTCACGAAGCGCAGCGTGTCGACACGGGGTGTCGTGCCGTCGCCGCTGCCGCCCGCAAAGAGGAAGAACAGCGTGACGCCCAACAGCCACAATACCGAAAGGATAAGTGCGATCGCCTCGGTCGAACTGATTCCCGCACGTTCGACCGCCTTGGAATAAATTCCAAGATCGACGGACTTTTCCTGTTTTTCTTCAGACATGCCCCAGGCCCCCGCCTACTGGCGACTGTTCAGATGAAATTGACGCTCAAAACCTCGTAACTCTTGACGCCCCCTGGCGTGCTGACATCAATGCTGTCGCCTTCGTCCTTGCCGATCAGGGCGCGCGCGAGCGGCGATTTCAGGTTAAGCTTGCCCGCCTCGATATCCGCTTCGGGCTCGCCCACGATCTGAAAGATCTTTTCCTCGTCGGTATCCTCGTCGACCAGTTTGACGGTCGCACCGAACTTGATGGTGCCAGACAGCGATTTCGGGTCGATCACTTCGGCGAGAGACAGGATGCCTTCCAGCTCCTTGATGCGTCCCTCGATGAAGCTCTGTTTCTCGCGCGCGGAATGGTATTCGGCGTTCTCCGACAGATCGCCATGCTCGCGCGCTTCCGCAATCGCGCGGATAATGGCCGGGCGTTCGACGGATTTGAGGTTTTTCAATTCCTCGTTCAGCGCAGTGTGACCTGCGCGGGTCATTGGTATCTTTTCCATGAAATGAAACGCTGTTTTATTGAATTTGCCGTTCACACTGACCCAACCAAATTCTCAGAGGCTTGGCAAGCGATCAAAAGGCAGCCCGCGGCACTTCGCCTGCAGGCAAGCCGATCGCGAACGGTTCGGCATCGGCATAACCGCGCGGCGGTGTCGGGATTGACCACTTCCGTCCCAGTAGGGTAACTGCGTTTCAAAAGGTGGTTCACGACAGGCGCCCTTGGGCGTCCGTTTCGTTTTGGGGAGTTTCGTCATGGCCGAAGTCACGCGCGAATCGATGGAATACGACGTGGTGATCGTGGGCGCGGGGCCAGCAGGCCTGTCCGCTGCGATCCGGCTGAAACAACTGGATGCCGAAACAAGCGTCGTGGTGCTGGAAAAAGGCTCGGAAGTCGGCGCGCATATCCTGTCGGGTGCGGTGCTGGACCCGTCTGGCCTGAACGCGCTTATCCCCGACTGGAAGGCAAAGGGCGCACCGATTACCGTGCCTGTCCGCAACGATAATTTCTTCATGCTCGGGTCGCACGGCAAGATCCGAATCCCGAACTTCCTGATGCCACCGCTGATGAACAATCACGGCAATTACATTGTCTCGATGGGCAATGTCTGTCGGTGGATGGCCGAACAGGCCGAGGCGCTGGGCGTCGAAATCTTCCCAGGCATGTCCTGCTCGGACCTGGTCTACGGCGAGGATGGCGCGGTCAAGGGCGTCGTCGCTGGCGAGTTTGGCAAGAACCCCGACGGCACGCCTTCGGACGGCTATGAGCCGGGGATGGAACTTCTTGGCAAATACGTCTTTCTGTCAGAAGGCGTACGCGGGTCGCTGTCCAAGCTGGTGATCGCGAAGTTCGATCTGGCAAAGGGCCATGACGTTCCGAAATTCGGTCTCGGGATGAAGGAAATCTGGGAAATCGACCCCGCCAAGCACAAGGCAGGCACCGTCACCCATACGATGGGCTGGCCGCTCGGCGGCAATGCCGGCGGCGGGTCGTTCATTTATCACATTGACAACAATCAGGTTTATGTCGGGTTCGTGGTGCACCTGAACTACAAGAACCCCTACCTCTACCCCTACATGGAATTCCAACAGTTCAAGCATCACCCGATGGTGGCGGAGCTGTTGAAAGGCGGCAAGCGCGTGGCCTACGGCGCCCGCGCCATTACCGAAGGCGGCTGGCAATCGATCCCCAAGCTGGTCTTCCCCGGCGGCGCACTTCTGGGCTGTTCGGCGGGGCTGGTCAATGTGCCGCGGATCAAGGGCAATCACAACGCCATGCTGTCAGGCATTGCGGCGGCCGAGGCTGCGGTGGCCGCGATCAAGGCAGGCCGTTCGGGCGACGAACTGACGGCTTATGAAACCGATCTGCGCAGCGGACCGATTGCCACCGATCTCAAGCGGGTTCGCAACGTCAAGCCGATGTGGTCGCGCTGGGGCCTTTTGGCTTCGCTGGCGTTTGGCGGCTTCGACATGTGGACCAACAACCTCTTCGGTTTTTCGTTGTTCGGCACGTTGAAGCACGGCAAGAACGACGCTCAGGCGACGGAAACAGCCGACAAGCACCAACCGATCGCCTACCCGAAACCGGACGGCGTGCTGTCCTTCGACCGCCTGACCAACGTCAGCTTTTCGATGACCAACCATGAAGAGAACCAGCCCGCGCATCTCAAGCTGAAAGACGCGTCGGTTCCGATCGACGTGAACCTTCCGATCTACGCGGAACCGGCGCAACGGTATTGTCCGGCCGGCGTCTACGAGGTGGTCAGCGAAGCCGGCAAGGATCCGCGATTCGTCATCAATTTCCAGAATTGCGTGCACTGCAAGACCTGCGACATAAAGGATCCCAGCGAGAACATCGTCTGGACGGTTCCGCAGGGTGGCGACGGGCCGAACTATCCGAACATGTAAAACCTCTGTCATCACGACCGCCAAATCGCAGCGGCGCATTGTGTCCGGACAAACGAGCGTCTAGGTTTGCTGCGAAAACGTCCGCAGAGGTGCAGCGCAGGTGTTCAGAACGACTTTTTCCGCAATGCTGGTTTCGACCTCGCTTGCGATGCTAAGCTGGCAGCCCTTGCAGGCAGAGGGATTGGCCGGGGCTTATCTGGCGGGACGCAGCGCCAGCAGCAGCTATGATTTCGAAGCGGCGGCGCTTTATTACACACGCGCGCTGGCGCAGGATCCCTCGAACGCTGCCTTGCTGCAGTCGGTGATCCTGTCCGACGTCGGCACCGGCAATGTCGAAGGCGCAGTTCCCGTCGCGCGACGGTTGCACGAACTGGACGACAACGATCAGGTTTCCAATCTGATCTTGCTGTCGGACGCCGTGGCGCAGGAAGATTTCGCAACCGTGCTCGGAATCCTGGAAAAGGGCGAGTCGGTCGGGCCGCTGGTCGACGGTCTGGTGCGCGCCTGGGTCCAGCTTGGCGAAGGCCGGATGTCGGAAGCGCTCGAGGCGTTTGACAAAGTGTCCCAAGCGCAGGGACTGCAGAACTTCGGACTGTATCACAAGGCGCTGGCGCTGGCCGTCGCAGGCGATCTGGAAGGTGCCGACAACATCCTTTCGGGCAAGGACGGCGCGCCGATTCCCGCGACCAGACGCGGGGTGATTGCCCATGCCCAGATCCTCAGCCAGCTGGAACGCAATTCCGACGCTCTGGCGCTGATCGACGAGGTGTTTGGCGGCAATCTAGACCCTGGCATGGAAGTTCTGCGGGGTCGACTCGAGGCGGGCGAATTGGTGCCATTTCGGGCCGTGACGAACCCTCGCGATGGTGTGGCAGAGGTGTTTTTCTCGATCGCCAGTGCGTTGCAGGGCGAAGGCGAGGACGCCTACACACTACTTTACAGCCGGCTGTCGGAATATCTGAAGCCCGACCATGTCGATGCAACGCTGATGTCGGCGCAGTTGCTGGAACGGATGGGCCGGTACGAACTGGCGACCGAAACGTTCAACCGGATTTCCGCCGACGATCCGGCATTCTACGTGGCAGAGCTGGGCCGCGCCGACGCGCTGGATCAGTCGGGTGATACCGAAGCGGCCATCGCCGTGCTGCGCGAGCTTGCCGATGCTTATCCGCACCAGCCCAACGTTCAGATCGGCTTGGGCGACATGCTGCGTGGCGAGGAACGGTTCGAGGAAGCGACAGCCGCCTATGACGCCGCGGTCGCGCTTTTCGAAGAAGAGGCTCCGGCCCAGTGGCCGATCTATTACACTCGCGGCATCACCCATGAGCGCACCGGGAACTGGCCACTGGCAGAGGCGGATTTCCGCAAGGCGCTGGAACTTTCGCCCGATCAGCCGCAAGTGCTCAACTACCTCGGCTATTCGTACGTCGAGATGCAGCAGAACATGGATGAAGCTCTGGGCATGATCGAGCGGGCGGTCGCCGCGCGCCCCGAAGACGGCTATATTACCGACAGCCTGGGCTGGGTTCTGTATCGCCTGAAACGCTATAGCGAAGCTGCCGATGTGATGGAACGGGCAACGGAACTGACGCCTGTCGATCCGATCGTCAACGACCATTTGGGTGATGTATACTGGGCTGTTGGGCGGCACCGAGAAGCCGAATTCCAATGGCAGCGCGCGCTGTCGTTCGAGCCTGAAGACAAGGATGCTGCGCGCATCAGGCGTAAGCTGGAGGTCGGTCTGGATGTCGTTTTGGAAGAAGAAGGCGGCGATCCTATCGCACGGTCTAACGACGGTTAACGTCTTTGCCCCTGCCAAGATCAACCTGACACTGCATGTGACCGGCCAACGGCGGGACGGTCATCATACCCTCGACAGTCTGGTGGTGTTTGCACCGTTCGGCGATACGCTGACGATCCAGAACAGCAAAACGTTGAAGCTGACTGTCGATGGGCCAGAGCGTTTCGACGTTCCCGATGACATGGCAAATCTGGTGCTTCGGGTGGCGCACATGCTGGCAGAGGATCGGGGGGCGGCGATCGCCCTGACCAAGAACTTGCCCGTTGCTTCCGGCATTGGCGGCGGCTCGGCTGATGCGGCGGCGGCGCTGCGCGGGCTGCTGCAGTTCTGGCGACTGGGCGACATGACGTCTATGTCGGACGATCAACTTCGCCCCTATGCGGCACAGCTGTTGGAACTGGGCGCCGACATTCCGATGTGCATGATTTCCAGCCCGGCGCGGATCGGTGGAATTGGCGAAAAGATCGTGCCGCTTACCGACCTGCCGCCGCTTCCCGCACTTTTGGTCAACCCCCGGCAACCGGTTTCGACGCCCGAGGTCTTCACAGCGCTGCGGCCAAGGATCAATCCGGCGATGCCCGAAACAATCCCAGCTTTCACGGGCACCCTCGATTTCGTCGAGTGGCTGGCGCAACAGCGCAACGACCTGCAGGCCACCGCGATCGGCTTGCAACCTGCCATTGCCGATGTGCTGAAAAGTCTCGCGAAGTCCGACCGTGTCCTGTTGTCGCGAATGTCGGGGTCCGGCGCGACCTGTTTCGGGCTTTTCCCCGACAAGGCGAGTGCGGTCGCGGCCGGCGAATTCATCCGGCGCGATCACCCGGCCTGGTGGGTAGCGGCCGGAACGCTCGGTGATCAGCAGGCAAAGGCGATGCCGGTGGTCAGCTGATCCGCGCCACGACATAATCCGCAAGCTCCAGCAACATCGCCCGCAGATTGTTTTCAGGCAAGCGCGCCAGGGCCGTCTTGGCCCGCTCTGCCCAATCCAGCGCATCCTGTCGCGCCTCTTCAAGCGCACCGTGTCTGTCCAGCAGATCGACGGCCTGTGCCAGATCGCCCTCGGTCTGCTGCCCCTTCTCGATCACCCGGATCCAGAACGCGCGCTCCTCGGCGCTGGCTTTCGCGACCGCCTTGATCACCGGCAGGGTCAACTTTCGCTCGCGGAAATCATCGCCAACGTTTTTCCCGATCGCGCCGGACGATCCGCAATAGTCCAGCAGGTCGTCGACGATCTGGAAACTGACCCCCAGCGCGTCACCATAGGTGAACAGCGCCTCGATCTGGTCTTCGGGCGCCCCTGCGATGACGCCGCCGACTTCGGTCGCGGCGGAAAACAGCGCCGCGGTCTTGCCGCGAACGATCTTCAGATAGATAGTCTCGTTCGTCGACAGGTCCTGTGCCGCAGTCAGTTGCAGAACTTCGCCCTCGGCGATGGTCGCGGCCGCATTGGCCAGAATATCCAGAACCCGCAAGGATCCGGTTTCGACCATCAATTGAAACGAGCGCGCGAACAGGTAGTCACCGACCAGCACGCTGGATTTATTGTCCCATAGAAGGTTCGCTGTCGGCCGTCCACGCCGCTTGCGGCTTTCGTCCACCACGTCGTCGTGCAACAGCGTCGCGGTGTGAATGAACTCCACCGTCGCGGCCAGATGAATGTGATACGGGCCTTGGTAGCCGCACATCCGCGCCGCCGCCAATGTCAGCATAGGCCGCAACCGCTTGCCGCCCGCTTCGACCAGATGTGCTGTCACTTCGGGGATGCGCGGCGCGTGTTCAGAGGCCATCCGCACACGGATCAGGTCGTTCACCGCAGCCAGATCTGTGGCCAAAAATTCAGCCAACCGCTCGTGCGGCTTCACCGATACGTCGTCCAGCCCCATCACGCTCTCGTCACTTCTCTCGACAAAGGCGGGCATCTGCCCTTAAGTCCCGGATTATGAAAGAGCTTCTGCGCACCACTGATCCGACGATCATCGCCTACGCCACCGCTCTACTTCAGGGCGAGGGTATAGCCTGCTTTCCGATGGACGTCCACATGAGTGCGCTGGAAGGTTCGATCGGTGTCTTGCCGCGTCGGCTGATGGTTCGAGCGCAGGATCACTTCCGCGCCAGCGTCGTGCTGCGCGACAACCAGATCGACACCGGCTTCTAGGTGCCGGGCTTTGCGGACAGCGATCTGACGGCGGATAAGTTCCTTGGTGGTCGATTGATCATCGCCCAGCCCCGCACTGGCTATCGCGCCGGCGTCGATCCGGTGCTGCTTGCTGCGGCCGTGCCCGCGACCGCCGGCCAGTCTGTGCTGGAGCTTGGTTGCGGGGCAGGGGTTGCCACGCTCTGCCTTGGGCGGCGGGTGTCGGGCTTGCATCTGACGGGTGTCGAGGTGCAGCCGGCCTATGCCGAACTGGCCCGCCGGAATGCCGCGGCCAACGCAATCCCGCTTGACGTGATCGACGCCGACCTGCGGTATCTGCCACCCGCGCTGAAAGCACAGCGTTTCGACCATGTCATCGCCAACCCGCCCTACTTTCAACGGTCGCATGGCACCGCCTCGGGTGATCCGGGGCGTGACGCGGCCTTGGCTGGCGACACTCCGCTGACCGGCTGGATCGTTGCAGCGACGCAGCGGCTGGCCCCAAAAGGTCATCTGACGATCATCCAGAAGGCCGACAGATTGCAGGACGTGCTTGGCGCTTTCGATGCCCGGCTTGGCAGCGTTAACGTCCTGCCGCTTGCCCCCCGCAGAACACGTGCCGCCGAACTGGTGATCGTGCAGGCCCGCAAGGGTGGTCGCGGTGCCTTCCGCCTGCTTGCTCCGCTGATCTTGCACGAAGGCGACCGGCACGAGCGGGACGGTGAAAGCTATACCGACACCGTCAGGTTGGTTTTGCGTGACGGCGCCGCGCTGCCGCTGAGCAATTAAGCAATTCGTTACAATTTTCTCAGCAAACTCACGACAATCTCGTGTTGCGACCGACAGCGCGTGACACGACTCGGAATTTGTGGTCGGATCGGGCCACGGCAATCAATCGTGAGGAGGACTAATATGACCATGAGTTCGCATTTGCAGGAACTCCGGAAAAAACATCAATCCCTCTCGGAGAAAGTCGAACAGGCACAACGCAGCCCGGCGACAGACGATCTCCAGATTCGCGAACTCAAGAAGCAGAAGCTTCATATCAAGGAAGAAATCGAAAGACTGTCTCACGCCTGAGACGGTTTGGTGGTTGCCCCGGCCCGCGCGGCCAGCAAGGCTCCACCGGTGATAAGCACGGCTGCGATCAGCAGCGACCAGCGTGGCTGGGCAACTCCAGCCACGATGAGGGCAATTGTCGACAGCATGGGCGCGGCGTAGGACGCCACTCCGAGCAGTTGAAGGTCACCTTGCTTGACGCCGATATCCCACACGTAAAACGCCAGCCCCACAGGCCCCAGGCCCAATCCCAGAATCGCCGCCACACCAAGCCCGTTTGCGGGCCAGAGCGTCTCTTCAAGTGACAGATGCGCCAGCAGCGACAGGGCAGCGGTCAGCAGGCAGAAGACCGCCACGCTTTCGGTGGGGATCTTGCCCAAGCGGCGAGACAGCACCGAATAACCCGCCCAAGTCAGCGCGCATCCCGCCGCCAGCAGGTAGCCGGTCAAATGCGCCGGATCGAACCCGGCGCCACCACCCAGCAGGACCAAGGTCGCCCCTGCAAAACTGACGACCGCGCCGAGCACGTGCCCCCATCGCAGCCTTTCCCCCGGCAAAAACCCCGAGAACAGCACGATCAACAAGGGCCAGAGATATGCGATCAACCCGGCCTCGGCGGCAGGGGCCGCGCGAAGAGCCGAGAAATACAAGAAATGGTAGCCGAACAGGCCAGTCGTGCCGAACACATAGACGTACCCAGGCACTTCGCGCAGCCGACGCCAACTGCCAGTTGCCGCGGTCCAGATCAAGCCAATTGCTCCGCCAATGCCAAAACACACAGCGTTGAGTTGCAACGGCGGCACCGGCGCGGTGAAGACCGTGAACAGCGCGAGAAGCGCCCAAAAAAGGACGGCAATGAATCCGATCAATGTGGCGTGAAATGTCGTCACTTGCGTCGCTCTTTGCGCCTCGGGCCACCCAAATAGATGCCGCCCCCCTCAACAAAAAAGGGCCGGTCTGCACGGACCGACCCCTCGACACGTTTGACCACGCTCAAACGAAGAACTGCGCCCCGTTGGCCGAGATTGTCGAGCCGTTGATGAACTCTGCGTCGTCGCCAGCCAGAAACACCACACAGCGTGCGATTTCCGAAGGTTCCCCGAGACGCCCGGCCGGGATCTGCGCGACGATCGATTCGCGCACCTTTTCCGGCACCGCCATGACCATCTCGGTGGCGATGTAGCCGGGGCAAACCGCATTCGCGGTGATCCCGAAGCGTGCGCCTTCTTGCGCCAGCGACTTGGTGATCCCCAGATCGCCAGCCTTGGACGCGGCATAGTTCGCTTGCGCGAACTGTCCCTTCTGGCCGTTGATCGAGCTGATCGTGATCACCCGGCCGAACTTGCGTTCGCGCATTCCCGGCCAGATCGGATGGGTCATGTTGAAGACCCCCGACAGGTTGGTGTCGATGACCTCTTTCCACTGCTGCGGCGTCATCTTGTGGAATGGCGCGTCGCGGGTGATGCCGGCGTTGTTGATCAGAACCTCGACGGGACCAAGCTCTGCCTCGACCTTCTTCACACCTTCGGCGCAGGCATCGTAGTCGGCCACGGACCATTTGAAGGTCGGGATTCCGGTTTCCTTGCTAAAGGCGGCAGCTGCCTCATCGTTGCCAGCGTAATTCGCGGCGACCTTATATCCGGCATCCTTCAGTGCGGTACTGATGGCGGCGCCGATGCCGCGCGTACCGCCGGTGACCAGTGCTACTCTGGACATGATCAAATCCTCCCTGAATCTGTTGTTGAAATAGTGTTATCCACTGTAGCCCGTGCGCGCAACATTGTTGCGCGCACAAACTTGCACGATTCAGTCGCGCTCGATGCACATGGCCACGCCCATGCCGCCACCGATGCAAAGCGTCGCAAGACCCTTCTTCGCGTCGCGGCGCTGCATCTCGAACAGCAGAGTGTTCAGAATCCGCGCACCCGAGGCACCGATCGGGTGGCCAATGGCAATCGCGCCGCCGTTGACGTTCACGATCGCTGGATCCCAGCCCATGTCCTTGTTGACCGCACAGGCCTGGGCGGCAAAGGCTTCGTTGGCCTCGACAAGGTCCAGATCCTCGGCCTTCCAGCCGGCCTTTTCCAGCGCCTTGCGGCTCGCGTGGATCGGCCCGATACCCATGATCGATGGGTCAACTCCGGCCGTTGCAAAGCTTGCGATCCGGGCCAGCGGCTTGATCCCGCGTTTCGCCGCGTCCTCGACGCTCATCAGAAGCGCACCAGCCGCACCGTCATTGAGGCCCGAGGCATTGGCCGCCGTCACTGATCCATCCTTCGCGAAGGCCGGGCGAAGCTTTTGCATCGCTTCCATCGTCGCGCCGTGGCGGATGTATTCGTCCTTGTCCACGATGATGTCGCCCTTGCGCGTCTTGATCGTGAAGGCCACGACCTCGTCATCGAACCGGCCGGCTTTCTGCGCGGCCTCTGCCTTGTTCTGGCTGGCGACTGCGAACTGATCCTGCTGTTCGCGACTGATCTGCCATTTCTGCGCAACGTTCTCGGCGGTCTGGCCCATGTGGTAGCCGTTGAACGCATCCCACAACCCGTCCTTGATCATCGTGTCGATGAAGGACATGTCACCCATCTTTTGGCCTTGCCGCAGATTGGCGCAATGCGGCGACATCGACATGTTTTCCTGGCCGCCAGCCGCGACGATGGTCGCGTCGCCAAGCTGGATATGCTGCGCGGCAATGGCGACCGCCCGCAGGCCGGATCCACACACCTGGTTGATCCCCCAAGCTGCACTTTCCTGCGGCAGGCCGGCGTTGATATGCGCCTGGCGCGCCGGGTTCTGGCCCTGACCTGCAGTCAGCACCTGGCCGAGGATGGTTTCCGACACGTCGGCCTTGTCGATGCCGGCGCGCGCCACCAATGCTTCCAGCATGGCAGATCCCAGATCGTGGGCGGGTGTATTGGCGAAGGCGCCGCCGAAACTGCCCACGGCGGTTCGAGCTGCGGATGCGATGACGACATTGGTCATGATGGCTTTCTCCCAGATGAAATCGTTGGTCGGGAGTGTAGTCGGCGCCTTGACGATGGAACAGCCCCAATCCCGCCCGATGCGGATCGATAGGACTCAATCGCAGCGGGTGCAACCAGATGGCGCGTTGTCGCAAGGCCAGGGGCGATCTGTCGCGCAAGCGGCGCGCGAAATCCGGGCAGCGATTGCTAGCCGGCCTTTTGGATCGACGGTTCCGCCGCCATCCAGTCCGGGCGCAATTTGGGAATGCCGATGTGGTAGCCCTGCAGACAGTCGATCCCCGCCTCTTTCAGAAATGCCGCATCCGCTTCGGATTCGACCATTTCCGCGACGGTGAACATGTCGAAGTGCTGTGCTATCGACTGCAGGGCCGCGCAAAGAACCTGGTTGTCGGGATTCTTGTGGATATCGCGGATGAACTGACCATCGATCTTGAGGATGTCGAAGTAGAATTCGCGCAGATAGCGGAACGAGGTGAATCCCGACCCAAAATCGTCCAATGCGAAGGAAATCCCCTTGGATTGCAGGCTTGCCATGAACACGCGGGTGATGTCGGGCATTACCATTGCAGACCCTTCCGTGATCTCTAGGATCAGCCTCTGGCCAATCGTAGGATCCGCTCGGAGCGCCTTGTTGAGCACGCGGGTCCAGCGCGGATAACCGATTGAGCGCGCCGACATGTTGATCGCAAGCCGCAGGCCGGGATCATTGCGCAGCGCTTCGAACCCCAGTTGCAGCGACAGGCAGTCGATGATCCGCCCCACCTCGTCGGTTTCGGCGACCTCGATGAATTCGCGAGCTGGGATGACGCGGCCGGTTCGGTCCATGATCCGGATCAGGCCTTCGAAGAATGCCGGGCGGTCCGGTCGATCGGCGCGCACCACGGGCTGATAGGCCAACACGACGCGTTCCTCTTTCAACGCCAGCCGGACCATTGCCAGAATGTCCTGATCCCGCTCTCGCACGGCCGAGGACAACGGGTCGTCATGATCGATCATTTCACTGTGCAAATCGCTTTGGTCCGACATTCAAATCACTCCTTCAGGCTTAGGCCACATTGCGACCAAACGGATTAAGATCGGATGAATGTTCCCATTTAGTTCCAATTCGCCTAGATTTGCTGAGAGAGCCAGAAAACGACGGACAGGAGGGCGTGAAATGGACGGCAGATGCACGTGGTGCGGCGAGGATCCGCTTTACGTCGCCTACCACGACACCGAATGGGGGGTCCCGGAGTTCGACAGTCGGGCACTTTGGGAAAAGCTAATTCTCGACGGCTTTCAGGCCGGGCTTGCCTGGATCACCATCTTGCGAAAGCGCGACAACTTCCGCGCCGCGTTCGACGGGTTCGACCCGGTGAAGATCGCCACCTGGAACGAACCAGAGGTGCTTCGCCTGCTCGGCGACCCCGGCATCATCCGCCACCGCGGCAAGATCGAAGCGACAATCGGCAACGCGCGGGCCTGGGAAACAATCGAAAACCGGCAGGGGTTCGACAATTTCCTGTGGGCGTATCTGGACGGCAAGCCGATCCAGAACCGTTTCACATCAATGGCCGAGGTTCCCGCCGAAACTGATCTGTCGAAGCGCATCTCGACCGACCTCAAGAAAGAAGGCTTCAAATTCTGCGGGCCGACAATCGTCTACGCTTTCATGCAGGCCACCGGGATGGTCAACGACCACATGGTTGGCTGCCCTTGCCACGACAGGGTGGCGGCGATGGGCTGACCCGGCGAACCGGACCGGCTAGCGTCGATGGGCGCTGAACACATTGATGCACGCGGGTATCCGGACGCCATCGGCAGCCCGAAACTGCTGAAAATCCTCCGCGACCTTCTGCATGATGATGTCGTGATCTTCAGCCGACCCGCCCTTTGCCCGCACGACCCGCGCGGCTGGCCCGACATGCGACGCAAGCCCGATGATCGCGTCAACACCTCCCGGATGGTGCAGATCGGTCTCGATCGCCTCGCCGGAACAATCGGCAAATCCGGCGGCCTCCAGCAGTCCGACGACCCTGTCAATATTCCGAAACGCCATCGGACCGGGTGCTTCGGGCGGGACGGCTGGCACCGGCCCCAGATGATCGACGGCGACTTTCTGCGGCAGACGGAACCATGGATTTCTCTCGGAACCTGCCCAGGCGACAAAGACGATCCGACCCCCCTTTCGCGTGGCGCGCACCATGTTCCGGAAAGCGGCAACCGGATCTGCGAAGAACATCACTCCAAAGCGCGACGCGACCAGATCGAACGCTTCTGGTGGAAACGGGTGATCCTGCGCGTCGCCGTTACCGAAGCTGACGTTCGAGGCACCCAGCGCATCCCTGCGAAGCTCGGCTTGTCGCAACAATGGCTCTGAAACATCGACCCCCGTCACGTGGCCGGACGGACCGACCTTTCCCGCGAGCATGAACGAAGACCCGCCCGCGCCACAGCCGATGTCCGCCACATGCTCGCCCTCGCGCGGTGCGCAGGCGGCCATCAGGACATCGGTGACATTGCCGTGGATCGCCTCGAGGTCAGGCTGGAATTTCACCCAGAACTGGCCCGGCTCCGCATTCCAGAAATCCAGTTGGTCGGCGTTGGCATCTGACATCGGCATCGCTCCCTGATCCGGCGCTGTCCGTTCAGACCGGTAGCGCTGTGGTCTTGAATACAGTTCTCAGCGCAAAGCTGGAATGCATTTGTGCGACGCCCGGCAGACGCGCCAGATGGCGACGGTGGATCTGGGCGAAATGCTCGGTATCCAAAGCGACGACTTTCAGCAGATAATCCGCCGTGCCCGCCATCAGATGACATTCCAGAATGTCGGGCACTTTCGCCACTTCCCGCTCGAACGCATCCAGAACCTCGTCGGCTTGCCCCGCCAGCGTGATTTCAACGAACACCGTCGAGGGTCGCCCGATCTTGCGCGGATCCACAAGGGCGACGTAGTCCTGAATGAATCCGGTCTTTTCTAACCGCTGGACGCGGCGGTGACAGGCCGAGGGCGACAGATTGACCTGTTCCGACAGGTCCGCGTTCGACATCCGCCCGGTCCGTTGCAGGGCCTCGAGTATTTGGCGATCTATTCGATCAATTTGATCAATCATGCAAGAAAACGGCGTGACATGGGCATTCCTTCGAAGATCCTTACGATCTGAATGCCACAAGCGCCCGAACTTTCAAAGCAATTGCAGCCGCATTGGCGCAATCTGCAGAAAATAGAACAGGGAGGTTCTCATGCTCATCGGTTGCCCGAAAGAAATCAAACCGCAAGAATTTCGCGTCGGTCTGACGCCCAATGCCGCGCGCGAAGCGGTCGATGCCGGGCACAAGGTGCTGGTCGAAACCAATGCGGGCGCAGGGTCCGGCTTCACCGACGCCGACTATATTGAAGCCGGGGCGCAGATCGCGGCAACGGCAAGGGAAGTCTTTGCCGCCGCCGAGATGATCGTGAAGGTCAAGGAACCCCAGGCGGGCGAGCGCAAGATGCTGCGCGAAGGTCACGTCCTGTTCACCTACCTCCACCTCGCCCCCGACCCCGAGCAAACCAAGGACCTGCTCGCCTCCGGTGCCACCTGCATCGCCTATGAAACCGTCACCGACGACCGCGGCGGACTGCCGCTTCTGGCGCCGATGTCCGAAGTAGCGGGGCGTCTTGCGCCGCAGGTCGGCGCGTGGACGCTGCAAAAGGCCAATGGTGGGCGCGGCGTGCTTCTGGGTGGCGTTCCCGGCGTCGGACCGGCACGCGTGCTGGTGATCGGCGGCGGCGTCGTCGGCACTCATGCGGCCAAGATCGCCGCCGGGATGGGCGCGGATGTCACCGTTCTGGATCGCTCGCTGCCGCGCCTGCGCTACCTTGACGACGTGTTTGGTGGCAGCTTCAAGAACTCGTTTGCCAGCGCGGGTAACGTGATCGAACTGGCGCGTCAGGCCGACATGATCATTGGCGCGGTGCTGATTCCCGGTGCCGCAGCCCCGAAACTGATCAGCCGCGCGCAACTCAAGGAACTCAAACCCGGCGCGGCACTTGTCGATGTGGCCATCGACCAGGGCGGATGCTTTGAAACCTCGAAGGCCACGACCCATCAGGATCCGATCTACGAGGTCGACGGCATCATGCACTACTGCGTTGCGAACATGCCCGGCGCGGTCGCCCGCACCTCGACCATCGCACTGGGCAATGCGACGATGCCGTTCATGCTGGCTCTGGCCAACAAGGGCTGGCGCAAGGCTTGCGCTGACGATCCGCACCTGTTGAACGGCCTCAATGTGCATGCCGGCAAGCTGACCTATGCCGCCGTCGGCATAGCGCTCGGGATAGACGTGATAGCGCCAGTAGCCGCCCTGAAGATCTGAGCACCAACGAAAAAGGCCCGCCGATCCGGCGGGCCTTGCTGCATCGTGATCGGATGCTCAGGTTCGCCGCAACGCATCCCGAATCTCGATCAGCAGGTCCTTTTCGGACGGACCGGTGTCGACCTCGGGTGCGACATCATCGGGCTTCTCGGCAGAGGCCTTGATCCGGTTCACCATCTTGACCAGCAGGAACACGATCCAGGCGATGATCAGGAAGTTGATGACCGCCGTCAGAAACGCACCATAGGCGAAGACTGGTGCGCCGGCATCACGCGCGGCAACCAGACTGGCATAGTCGCCGTCGCCCAGATTGATGAAAAGGTCGGAAAAATCTACGCCACCCGTGATGAACCCGATGATCGGGTTGATCAGGTCGCTGACCATCGAGGTCACGATCGCCGTGAACGCGACACCGATAATGATACCAACGGCCATGTCCATGACATTGCCCTTGGCGATGAAATCCTTGAATTCATTGATCATCTTGCTGTCCCCACTAACATTTTTCTCGCGCCTTCTGCGCATTCGCGCACAGCCTCTAGCACATTTCGGCCGGTCCGCACCGCTTTTTTGCAGAGGGAAAGTGGCTACGCGTCACCTTGAAGCAAAGAGGAAACACCATGACAGCCTTTCAAGCCTTTCCGATCAATCAAAGATGGCCAGCGCAGCATCCCGACCGGATTCAACTTTATTCTTTCCCGACGCCCAATGGCGTCAAGGTCTCGATGGCGCTCGAAGAAATGGGCCTGCCCTACGAGGCCCACAAGATCAGCATTTTCGGTGATGTGACCACGCCCGAGTTCCTGTCGCTCAACCCCAACAACAAGATCCCCGCGATCATCGACCCAAGCGGCCCCGACGGCACACCGATCAGCCTGTTCGAAAGCGGTGCGATCCTGATCTATCTGGCCGAGAAATCAGGCAAGCTGTTGCCGAAAGATGCCAAGGGTCGGTACGAAACCCTGCAATGGCTGATGTTCCAGATGGGTGGCATTGGTCCGGTGTTCGGGCAACTAGGGTTCTTCTACAAATTCGCCGGCGCGAAGATGGAAGACCCGACCGCGCGTGACCGTTACATCGCCGAGGCCAAGCGCTTGCTCAACGTCGTCGAGCACCAGCTTGCGGGCAAAGACTGGATCACCGGCAGCTATTCGATCGCCGATATCGCGATTGCGCCGTGGCTGAACGCACTGGATTTCTACGGTGCCAAAGAGGTCGTCGGCTGGGAAGACCACAAGAACGCGGTCGCCTATGTAAACCGGTTCTACGGCCGCGATGCGGTCAACCGCGGCAACAACATCCCACCGCGCGACTAAAGCGGGGTCGGCTAGCCGGGCAATTCGCCCGTCAGCACATAGCGCAGGATTTCGACCACCTGCCGCGGCTCCTCTGCCACCGCAAGGGCCGCGGCATCGACCTCTTTCAGCGCATGCGCATGATCCGGCCCGTGCAGCACGATCAACGACTTGCCCAACGCCGCAGCATAACCGGCATCGAACGCCGCGTTCCACTGCTTGTATTGCTCGCCAAACCGCACCACCACGATATCCGCCGTCTCGATCCCGCGCCGGGTGCGGATCGCATTGATCTGCGCCCCCTTGCAATCATGCCAGACCTTGTTCGGCTCGGCCCCAAGGATCGCCACGCCACAATCATCCGATGCCGCATGATCCGTCACCGGCCCGCTGAACGAAACATCCAGCCCCGCCGCCCCTTGCGTGATCTGCTCGCGCCAATCGGTATGGATCTCTCCCGACAGATAAACCTTCAACGACATGCGCCTTCCTTCTCATTGTCTCAAAAATATCCCCGCCGGAGGCATCGCGCCTAGCCGCGCAGCACCCCGCCGGTGGCCTTCCCGACCTTCTCGACAATCGCCGCCGCCACGGCCTCGATCTCCTCCTCAGTCAGCGTCTTGCCCGTCGGCTGCAACCGCACCGAGATCGCAAGTGATTTCTTGCCCGTGCCCATCTGCGCTTCGGCCTTGGCACCGCTGAACTCGTCGAACACCCGCACGCTTTCGATCAACGTCTTGTCCGCCCCGGACGCCGCGCTCACCAGCGACAACGCCTCGACCCCCGCATCCACGACAAACGCGAAATCCCGCTCGACCGCTTGCAGATCATTCAGCGCCAGCGCCGGGCGCGTCGTGGTCCGGACCTTGGGAACCGGCACCCGCTCGGGGAAAACCGTGAACGCCATCGCCGGCCCCTTCACGTCCATCGCCCTCAGTACCTTCGGATGCACTTCACCAAACACCGCCAGCACGTTCTTCGGTCCAAGGCTGATCTGCCCCGACCGCCCCGGATGCCACCATCCCGCAGCGCCGCGCTGGATTTGCGCCTTCACCGGCGCGCCCAACGCGGCCAGCACCGCCTCGCTGTCCGCCTTGACGTCGTAGACATCGACCGCACGACGCGAGCCATAGGGATCGCGCGGCGCGGTGTGACCCACCAGAAGCCCCGCGACTTGCACGTGCTGCTCTTCCGGCTCGCCGCCGTGAAACGCAGGACCCACCTCGAACAAAGCCAGATCCATGAACCCGCGCGCCTGATTGCGCGCCGCCGCCTGCAACAACCCCGGCAGCAAATCCGGCCGCATATGGCTCATCTCGCTGGAAATTGGGTTCTCCAGCCGCGTCGCATCCTGACCGCCACCAAACAGCGCCGCCGAGCCCGCATCGATGAACGAATAGGTCATGCATTCATTATACCCCAGCGCCGCCGCCGTGCGCCGCGCATCGCGTTCGCGGATCTGCATCGGTGTCAAAATCGGCCGCGGCACGCCCACTTGCGCCCGCGCCATCTGCTTGCCCTGCAGCTTGGTCAGCGACGCCACCCGCGCCACTTCCTCGACCAGATCGGACGACCCCAGCACATCGGGCCGCCACGACGGCACATGCGCCATGTCACCCTCGATCCGGAACCCCAGCGCCTCCAGCGTGCACCGCTGTTCCGCCGCCGGAATGACCATCCCGACAAGGCTCTGCACCCTGTCGGTGTCCAGCTTATAGGCGCGGTAGGTATCCGGCACCGCCCCCGCGACGACAACCTCGGACGCCTCGCCACCGCAGAACTCCATGATCATCTGCGTTGCCAGTTCGATCGCCGGCGCGTTGAACGCCGGATCAATGCCGCGTTCGTTGCGGTAGCGCGCATCGGAATTCACTTTCAACTGCCG
>JBBKVT010000259.1:0-2989 GCA_037968535.1 Paracoccaceae bacterium | reverse complement strand
GACCAGATGTCGTGGTGCAAACCGTCGGATGAGTTCCTTGGTTTCGGCGATATTGATCTGCGCGACATCGAATTGTTCGGCATTGTTGCCCCGTGTCTTGCCGCCGAACAGGGTGATATAGCTGGAATGACCGTTGGCCGGGCGCGGCGCATGATAGAGGATGCCCTGTTCCAGCAAGCTGTCCTGCGCTTTGTACAAGCTCGATTGAATCGAGCTGCTGCCGCACTTCGCATCGCCGATATGTAAGACTACGTCCATGCGTAGCCTCCCGCCTCGCAAGGCCCTGAGATGGACGAGATACGGCAGAATGTCTAGGGCGGCAGACCAGCTTGCGCATTTCGCGGAAAGTGGGCGCTGATTTCGCGCGATCTCGGGCACGCGTTTCACGCCATCGTGGGCAGCCATTTCACGATCATGGGCAGGCTGGCCGACGCTTTCATGGAGTCAGGCTTGAGCGGTTTGGTCAAGAGTTTTCGTGACGGCCCCGCGTCTGCGGAGGCTTTCGCCTGCGAGGATAAGGCGGTGGGCATTATGAACCAATCGATCGAGGATGGCATCTGCGAGGGTGGGGTCGCCGATGGCCTCGTGCCAATGGTCGACGGGAAGCTGGCTGGTGACGATAGTCGAGCCATGCCCATGGCGGTCTTCGAGGATTTCCAGCAGATCGCGGCGCTCTGTGGCGGTCAGGATGGCAAGCCCCCAATCATCCAGGATCAGCACCTCGACCTTGGCGATAGCCTTGAGCATGCGGGCATGGCGCCCGTCGCCCCTTGCGAGAGCCAGGGCTTCGAAGAGGCGTGAGACACGGTGATAGGCGACGGCACGACCGTCACGACAGGCCTTGTGGCCAAGCGCGCAAGCGATCCAGCTTTTCCCGAGGCCGGTCGGGCCGGTGATCAACAGGTTCTCATGACGGCCGATCCAGCCGCCGTCGACCAGATGGGCCAGGACGGTGCGATCGATGCCGCGCGGGCTGCGCAGATCGAGGTCCTCGACACAGGCGGCTTGCCGCAGGGCGGCGAACCTGAGGCGAGCCGTCAGGCGCTTGGCATCGCGCTCGGCGGCTTCCCGATCGACCAGTAAGCCGAGCCTGTCTTCAAATCCCAAGGGTTCAAAGGTGGTGTCGGCGCGGCGCTGTTCGTCCAGCGCCCTTGCCATGCCAGTGAGGCCGAGGGCGGTCAGCCGCTCGGAGGTGGGGTGTGTCAGCAAGGGTTGGTCTCCTTTCAATGATAGTAGCATTGGCCACGGATGTTGGTGTGTTGCAGGGGGAGTTCCTCGGCCGTCTCTTCGAGGAAGGCGCGGTCAAGGCCGGATTGCAGGATCGATTTGATCGAGGCGACGGAGCGGGCACGGATCGACAGCCCGCGCTGACAAGCGGCATCAAGGCGCACGGCATCGTAGCTTTTGGCGAGAGCCAGCACGCCGAGGCAGGTGCGGAAGCCCTGTTCAGGGTGAGGGCGATCCGCCATCACGACTTCACAGAAGGCGACGACTGCGGGGCCGAGCTTTGTCGCCTGCGCCAGCATCCGCGCCGGGGTCCATTCCGCATAGCGACGGTGGGCCGAAGGCATATGATCCGGCAGCGTGACATGGCTGCGCCGTCCCGGACAGCGCGGATGGCTGGCAACCCTCTGTCCCTTATGGAAGATCTCGACGACAGTGCCGCAAACGCGGACATCGACCTCTTGCCGGATCAGCCCGAACGGCACGGAATACCACGAGCTGTCCACCTCGACGTGGTAGTCCGGGGCAACGCGCGCACGTTTCCAGCGGGCATACGCGTAGGGCACATCGGGCAGCGGCTGCAGTTGCGACCGGTCCAGCGTGGCAAAAAGATCGGCACGGCTTGCACCATAGCCGCGCATGACGCGCATGTTCAGTTCATCCAGCAAACGACGGATCGCGGCATTCAGATCAGCAAGCGAGAAGAACTGGCGATTGCGCAACCGCGCGAGGATCCAGCGCTGCGCGACCTGCACGGCCACCTCGACCTTGGCTTTGTCACGCGGCTTGCGCGGTCGGGCAGGAAGAATGGCCGTGCCATAATGCGCCGCCATTTCGGCATAGGTGCGGTTCAGACCCGGGTCGAAACGATCCGCCTTGATGACCGCGGACTTCAGGTTGTCGGGCACCACGACCGAGGGCACGCCACCAAGGAAGGTGAACATCCGGACGTGGGCACCGATCCAGTCCTCCAGTCCCTCAGAGGCAACCGCCTCGGCATAGGTGAAGTTCGACGCCCCCATCGCTGCAACAAACAGCTTCTGCGCACAGACTTCCCCGGTCGCCGGATCGATCACGTCGATCGTGTCGCCGGCAAAGTCGACGAAGACCTTCTCGCCGCCCACATGGGTCTGGCGCATCGTCGGTCGGACGCGTCCCTTCCAAGCTTCATAATGGGTGCAGAACCATGTGTAGGCAAAACCCTCGGGATGGGCGGCGCGGTATTCTTCCCACAGCAGCATCCGCGTCACCCCAGGCCGGCGCAACTCACGGTCTACCATGAGCCAATCCGGGATTGGCCGATCCGGGTCAGGCACTGTGGAAGAAGCCGGAAAGAGCAAAAGCTCAAGGCTGTCGTCATCCAGACCCTCGGGAAGCGGCCAGCTTAACTGGGCTCTTTGGGCGCGGCCGATGTAGGCCCCGACGCTGCCCTTGCCGAGCCCGAGCGACACGGCAATATCCCGCTCGCTCAATCCTTGGCCAAACTTCAATCGCAAAACATCTCGTATGCGGCGCATGTTCAATCGTCCCGTCGGCATTCTGCCCCCCTTCATTCCTGAAGGGGCATCTATCCTCAGTTTGCCGACCAGACCTGCCCGCGATCCCGTGAAATCACTGCCCGGGATCGCGCGAAATGCGTGCCCATGATCCTCTGAAATCCCTGCCCACCATCGCGCGAAACACGCACTATGAACTGATCATCGCCGATTCTGCACGCGATGCAGCGCAGCCAGGTGGCAGTGCCGACCTCGAGATCGTGGTGGAC
>JBBKVT010000258.1:0-6223 GCA_037968535.1 Paracoccaceae bacterium | reverse complement strand
GAACGGCAAGTCGCGGTCAAGGTCCGCTCGACCCGGCCGCCCCGGCCCGCAATCCTGCGTCCGACCGGGCCAACCACGGCAGAGGTGGAATTGCTGACCCCGGAAGAAGGCGTGAGCCCCGGACAGGCTTGCGTGTTCTACGATCCAGGTAGCACGCGGATCTTTGGTGGCGGCTGGATCTGGCGCGGCTACTGACGGTTGGGGAAGCGGTTGCGGGGCCTTGCGGCCCCGCGATGCCTCCGGCGGGGATATTTTCAAACAGATGAAAGCTGGTGGCCAAGACCGTCCAGCACGGCGCGCGCGGCCCGAAGGCCCGGCGCCTCGCCGCCGCGGCCAAGGGCTGTCATCGTCTCGGCCATCGCCGTGATCTGGTCCTGCCGCGCGACCGGATCGGTCAGCAGCCGCGCAAGTGCGGCCTCGATCGGCGCCGGGCGACAATCCGGCCCTAGAAATTCGGGCACCGCGCCCCGCCCGCTGACCAGATTGACCAGCGTGACGGTTTCCAGCTTCACCATTCGGCTCAGGATCTGCCAACTGACCCAGTTCATGTCGTAGGCGATCACCATCGGCGTGCCCGCCGCCGCGAGTTCAAGCGACACCGTGCCCGAGGCCGCAAGCGCCACGTCGGCGGCGGCGAAGGCCACGCGTTTGCGCGCCTCGGCATCGCGGGCCGACAGGCCGCGCGGATCCAGCACCAGCGGATCACCCGGCCAGTCTTTCGTAGCCGCCAGAACCGCGTCGGCGACACCTGCCGCCGCTGGCACCACCACGCGGGCACCAGGATGGCCGGCCACGACCGGGACCAGCGCCTTGCCGAACACTTCGGCCAGACGGCTGACCTCGGCCTTTCGCGACCCCGGCAGGGCCAGTAGCAGCGGTGCGGCGCCAATGCCGTGGTCCGCCCGAAACGCCTGCGCGTCATCCGGCGTCACGATCGGCTCGGCCACCACCGGATGACCGACGAAATCGCAGCGCATCCCGGCAGCTTCCATATAGGGCGGCTCGAACGGCAACAGCGCCAGCACCTGGTCGATGCTTTGCGCCATCTTCGCGGCCCGCCCGGACCGCCAGGCCCAGACCGAGGGTGCCACGTAATGCACCGTCCGGATAGCCGAGGCAGCCCTGACCCGGGCTGCGACCCGCAGGCAGAAATCCGGGCTGTCGATGGTGATCAGGACATCGGGCTTCAGGTGCAGGACATCGGCCGCCACCTGCTCGATCCGGCGCATCAAGGCGCGGTATTTCGGCAGCACCTCTGCCAGTCCCATCACCGAGAGTTCCTGCATCGGGAACAGGCTTTCCAGCCCCTCCGCCTGCATCAGCGCGCCTCCGACACCGTGAAACTCGTTGTCATCGGCGAGCGACTTCAGCCCAGCCATCAGCGCGCCACCCAGCTTGTCGCCAGACGCTTCGCCGGCGATCAGGTAGATCCGCATCAGACCGTGCCCCGAACCCACAGGAAGACGCCAGCCGCGTCGCAGGCCGCCACCAGCGCTTCCCGGTCCAGCGCCATGACACCTTCTGCCTCGATGACAATGCCCGACAGCTTTGCGGCCTTGACGCCCCGCACGGTGTCCGGGCCGATGACCGGCAGGTCGGCGCGTCGGTCCTGCCCGGGTTTTGGGGCCTTGAACAGGATTCCGCCCTTGGGGCCGGGCGGTCGCCGCTTGCCCGCGATCGAGGCCAGCATCCAGTCGGTTCCGCCAAGCGTCTCGACCGCCAAAGCCTGACCTGCAGCGATGATGCAGCCCTGGCCGATATCCACCTGGCCCAGCACCGCCACGATCCCGGCGGCGCGCGCGGCATCCTCTTCGTCCCGCGGGCTCGGCTGCGCGTGGGTCAGCACGCCTTCGGGCGGCAGAAGCTCTGGCATCACGTCTTGGGCGGCGCGCAGGGTGAAGCCGAATTCCTCGATGATGAACAAGACCTCACGCAGCGCACCGTCGTCACCGCCCTCGATCGCGGCAATGATGCCCGGCACGAACGGTTCCGTCGCGGCATCGACGGCGGCGAGATCAAGCCGGGGCCGCCGCACCCGACCGGCAAGGCAAAGATCGGTCACGCCGCGCGCGCGCAGATCGGCCAGCACCGTGCCAAGATGTTCGACACGAAACTGGATCGGGGTCACATCCTCGATCTTCGCTGGAAACCCGTCGAGTTCCAGGACGAGCGGCGCCGCACCCCTGGCCTTCAGATGTGCATGAAGCACCCCCGGCAAAGACCCCTCGCCCGCGATGATGGCCAGCACCGCGCGACCCTCAGCTTGGCGTCAGAAACGAGCGGTCGCTGGCGGCCAGAATGAAATCCACAACCTCGCGCACATAATCGCTGTCGGTTTCATCCGCGATCCGCCGCGCGCGTTCCTGAAACGCGCCTTCGCCCTGCGCCAGCGCCTGATAGGCGGCCCGGAGTGCGGTGATGTCGGACCGGGCGACACCACGGCGCTTGAGCCCGACAAGGTTCAACCCGTCCAACTCTCCGCGCGGGCCCTGCACCAACCCGTGCGGGATCACGTCATTGGTCACCATGGTGACCGCGCCGAGGATCGCGCCCTTGCCGATCCGAACCCACTGGTGAATGCCCGAAAGCCCGCCGATGATGACATCGTCGCCAATGACGCAATGGCCCGCCAAGGCGGCCTGATTGGCCATGATCACCCGGTTGCCGACCTGCACGTCATGGCCGACATGAGCGCCGGTCATGAACAGGCAGTCGTCACCGACCCGCGTCACCCCGCCGCCGCCCTCGGTGCCGAGGTTCAGCGTCGCACCTTCGCGGATCCGGTTGCGCTTGCCGATGATTAATCGGGTCTTTTCGCCGTGATACTTCAGATCCTGCGGGATCTCGCCAATGACGGCAAAGGGAAACACCACCGTTTCCTCGCCCACTTCGGTCCAGCCCGTCACGACCGCATGGCTTTTCAGCTGAACTCGCCCGGCAAGCGTCACATTCGGGCCGACCAGCGAGAACGGCCCGATCACGCAGCCTTCACCAATGGTCGCACCATCCTGGATGACCGCGCTTGGGTGAACCTCGGTCGATGGGTGAACAGCCATCCCGTCAGTCCTTCGGCAGGTCCATCATCGCGGTGAACTCGGCCTCGGCGGCAAGTTCGCCGTCAACCTCGGCGCGACCGGTGAATTTCCAGATCTTGCCGCCGCCGCGCTTGGTTTCGACATGCAGTTTCAGCACGTCGCCCGGCACCACCTTGCGGCGGAATTTGCAATTATCAATCGCCATGAAATAAACCAGAAAATCCTTGTCCGCGAGCCCCAGCGACACGCCCACCATGACCGCCGAGGTTTGCGCCATCGCCTCGATGATCGTCACCCCCGGCATGATCGGTGCGCCCGGAAAATGGCCCTGGAAATGCGGTTCGTTGAAGGTGACGTTCTTGATCCCGGTCGCGGTCTTGCCGTCAACGATATCGACCACCTTGTCGATCAACAGGAACGGATAGCGATGCGGGATGATCCGTTGAATCAAGCCGATGTCTGCGCTGGTTTGCGGTGCGGTCATGAACTGTCCCCAAATGCTTGCAGCCGTGGTAGCAATTCGATTGCCGTGGCACAAGCATCGCGGGGCTATTCGGGTGCCGGTTCGGACTCGGGAGCTGGCTCGGGGGCCGGTGGTTCGTCATTTCCCGCTGGTGCCGGGTCCGCGCCATCTTCCAACGCGGCATTGATCCGCGTGATCACTTCATCGGTGACATCGGCGCTTTCGGCCGACAGCACGACGCTGCGCCGCTCAAGGATCACGATCGCGCCGCGCTCGCGACCGATCGCTGCCAGGATTGGCGCGATCCTCTCGATGAAATTCTGCCGCTCGGCGTCGCGTCGGGCCTGCAGGTCGCGCTGCTTTGCGTCCTGTTCGGTGCGGATCCGCTGCACCTTGTCGTCAAACGCATCTGCCAGCGGGCGAAACTCTTCCGGCGACAGTTTGGCACGCTGGGTCGTCAGCGCCTGTTCTTCGGCCGTCAGTTCGGCCTCGATGCTGCGGTTCTCGGTGGCCAGAGCTTCCAGATCAGCTTCCAGTTCGGACGTGATCTTGCGGCCGATCGCGCTGACGCCGAACACCCGTTCACTGTCGATGGTCAGGATCGGTGACGGCTGCGCCCCGGCATCCTGCGCCAGTCCAGCGGCGACCGGGATCAGCGCCGCAAAGGCCACGGCGATCAGGGTGCCCGCCCGCCGCGGCATTGTCAGAACTGGGTCGAGATCGTCAGGTCGAAGACCTGCGTATCGTCATAGCTCTTCTTGTCGATCGCCTTGGCGAAGTTGAACCGCAGCGGTCCGATGACCGTGGTCCAGAACAAGGACACGCCGATCGACGAGCGCAGATAGGCTTCATCGTCGATCCGGCCCCCGGCGGTATTGTCCAACCCCCAGACAGAACCGATGTCGTAGAACACGCCGCCGCTCAGGCCATATTCCTCGGGCGTTCCCAGCGGGAACTCGGCCTCGAACCGCGCCACGGCGAAATAGTTGCCGCCAAGCGCGTCCTTGTTGCGCACCGTCAGGTCGCGCGGTCCGGCACCGGCGGGCGCGAAGCCGCGCAACCGGCTGGAGGTCAGGAAGAACCGGTCGGTCAGCCGGCTGTCGGAGTTTTGTGAAATCAGCGCCCCACCTTCGACCGTCGCCCGCAACGTCACGTCATCCGACAACACCATCCGTTCCGCAACCCCCCGCACCACGGTCTTGACGAACCGGGAATCATTCTCAAGCACGGTGAAATCCTGATCGAGCCGGAAGAACAGCACCGTCTCGGGGTCCAGCCCGTTGCGGCGATTGTCGTAGCTGTAATTGTAGCCAAGCGTGTTGCCCAGAAGCGCGCCTTCGGCCTCTTCGGCTTTCAGCAGCGATGACGAGTTCCTGTCGACCTTGGTTATCTCGTTGCGCGACAACGCGTAAGAGAACCCGAACCGGCCATTCTCGCTGACCGGGAATTCCAGCGCCGGTCTCAGGATCGCCGTCTTGGTGTTGTAATCGGTGTAATCGTAATCGGTCTCGGCATAGTTGGCGCGCAAGCTGAACGCCAGGTCGCGGCCGAGGAATCGCGGCTCGATGAAATTGATCCCCGAACTGCCCGATTGCACGCCGTAATCCAGATCGATGGTCACCGTCTGGCCACGCCCGAGGAAGTTCCGTTCGCTGAAGCCGATCTTCAGTCCGGTGCCGTTTTCCGCGCTGTAGCTTGCGCCGAAGGTAAGCGAGCCGGTCAGCGCCTCTTCGACGTTCACATCAACGATGACCTGATCCTCGGTCGTGCCTTGGCGTGCTTCGACATCGGCACGCTCGAACAGTCCCAGTGCGCGAATCCGTTCCGCAGATTCGCGGATTTCGCGCGGGTTGAACGGGTCGCCCTCGACAGTCTTGAATTCACGCCGGATCACCCGGTCCAGCGTCGTGGCATTGCCCTCGATATCGATCCGCTCGACAAAGATGCGCTCGCCGCGCACCAGCGCAAAATCGACATCCAGCGTCAGGTCGCGCGCATTGCGGGTGACCCGTGGCTCGACCCGGACGAAGTTCAGCCCCTGCCGGACTGCCAGGTTTTCCATCCGCGCAATGACATTATCGACCCGCATCGGCGAATAGGTCGTGCCCGAACGGATGTTCGACATCGCCTGATACTCGGCCGCATTCACTTCCGGCAGGTCGCTGCTGGCGCTGATCCGGCCAAAGCGGAACTGCTGACCTTCCTTCACCGTATAGGTCAGGAAGAACGCATTGCGCTCGCGCGAGAATTCTGACGCGACCGACAGGATTTCGAAATCGACATAGCCCCGCGCCTGGTAGAAATCGCGCAGCATCTGCTTGTCGAGTTCCACCGCATCCTCGACGAACGTGTCGCGGCGGATGATCCGGCGCAGCAGACCCGCCTGTTTGGTGCCCAGCACCCGGCGCAACCGACTGTCGGAATAGGCACGGTTGCCCACGAATGTCAGGCGCTCGACCTCGGAAACCGCACCCTCGATGACCTCGAAGACGACATCGACGCGGCTGTCGGACCGCTCGATCAGACGCGGCGTTACCGTCGCGGCCTGTCGGCCCTGTGCGCGGTAAGCAGCAGTCAGCGCTGCGGCGTCCTGTTCGATCTGGCTTGGGTTCAGAACCCGGCGCGGCTGCGAGGTGATCAGCTCCATCGCGGCATCATCGTCCAGCCTCTGGTTGCCCTCGACCGAGATCACGTTGATCGTCGGCCATTCAACCACCTGGATCAC
>JBBKVT010000257.1:0-2937 GCA_037968535.1 Paracoccaceae bacterium | reverse complement strand
ACGGCCTCCAAGTCAGTAAACACATTCGCGCGACCCCAATACTTCCGCCAGCACCCCCTTTTCGATCGGTTCCGACCGCGACGCGGCATCCGGTTCCGCCACCATCCACGCCGATTAGGAGGGTTTCCACTGATGCGTTCATACATTACCTATAAGATGCGTTTCAGAAACGTGAAAGCAGGCGTCCTAGCGGTTGCATGTCCGTTTTGAACCGCTACGATCTTCACCGGCACAAAGATTCAGACAGGCAAGACATCATGATTTCGAGACGTCTCTTCGGGTTTGGTCTGGCGGCCCTCGGCCTTGCGGCATGCAACGGTACGGCACTCCCCGGTGCCACTGTCGCCCAAGCAGTCGGTTTGGGTGCCGATCTTCGACCCATTCCAAACGCGGGTTATGACGCCTGGGTGGCAGCATTTCGTACCCGCGCCGGTGGCTACGGATTGTCGGACGCGACCCTCGCGTCAGGTTTTCGCGGCGCGGGGTATCTGCCCGGTGTTGTCACACGCGACCGAAATCAGACCGAATTCCAGCGTAGCTTGGAAGATTACTTGTCCATCGCGGCCTCCGACGAACGCATCAGCAAGGGCCGTGCCGCATTCGCCCGTCACCGGGCCACCCTAGCCGCGCTTGAAAACAGGTTCGGCGTGGATGCCGAGATCATCGCAGCGATCTGGGGGCTTGAAAGCTTTTATGGCGAGCGTCGCGGTGATGTGCCGGTCATATCGGCAACCTCGACGCTCGCCTACGACGGGCGGCGCGGCGCGTTCTTCGAAAAACAGCTCGTCGCTGCGCTAAAGATCCTGCAGAACGGCGATATCACAGCGGACCGGATGACCGGCAGTTGGGCCGGCGCGATGGGGCACACGCAGTTCATTCCCACTTCCTATCAGTCGTTTGCGGTCGATTTCACCGGTGACGGACGACGCGACATCTGGTCGGACGACCCAAGCGATGCGCTGGCCTCTACCGCCGCCTATCTTGCACGCAGCGGCTGGGTCCGAGGTCTGCGTTGGGGTGGTGAGACTGGTCCCGGTGCGGCCGAAGGTAGCATCATCCAACCGCAGGCCGGCGGTCCGCGCTTCGCGGTCACGCGCAATTTCAACGTCATCAAACGCTACAATAACTCGGATGCTTACGCCATCGGGGTGGGCCATCTCGCGGATCGTATCGGCGGGGCAGGCCCGCTGCGCGCCAGCTTTCCGCCCGATGACAATGGATTGACGAAGGCCGACCGTATCACGCTTCAGAAGCGTCTGACCGCCAAGGGCTTTGACACCGAAGGAACTGATGGCGTGATCGGTCCCAACAGCCGGAAGGCTATCAGTGCCTATCAGTCCAGCCGCGGCCTTCCCGCGACGGGCGAACCATCGTTGGAATTGCTGCGCAGCCTTGGCTAGCCTTGGCAGTCGATCAACGGGTGCGCCGCCGATTTGCCAGACTGAAATGGCACCATCCCTGGTGCCGAACATCCATCAAATCTACATGCAGTTCTGCAACAAGCGCCAGCCGACGACGACAAATCCGTAAATGTTGACTTGAACTCGCAGGGCATTCCATGAAGTCTTGATCGGAAATCAGAACTGAGGACCGCTGAGCGGATCCTGCAAGACCCGGAGGACTCGTCTTGAAAATCACAAGACCCGATCGCCGCGGATTTCTGGCCGGAGGCTTGGCAGCGACGACCCTTGCCCCCCTGTCTGTATCCGCCCACACCGAACCGCCATTCATCTTGCCCGAGGCATATCTGCCCGTTGAAGTTCGCATCGCGGCAGAGTTCGCCCCATACGAAATCCATGTTCTGCCCGATGAGTATCACCTCTACTGGACGTTGCCGGACCAACGAGCGATCCGTTACAGCATCGGTGTCGCGCGGGCCGGTCTTTACATTCCCGGCATTTTCACGGTCGGGGCGAAGAAAGAATGGCCAAGCTGGACTCCCACACCCGAAATGATCGAGCGCGATCCGAATTCCTATGCGAAATTTGCAGACGGAATGCCGGGCGGTATCGACAATCCGCTTGGCGCGCGGGCGCTTTATCTTTTCGTCCCGGGTGGCGGCGATACATTTCTGCGGATACATGGCACGAACGATGCCCGCACGATCGGGCGGCGGGTGTCGAATGGCTGCGCTCGGTTGACCAACGAACACATCACCGAGCTTTACGAGCGGGTTCCTCTGGAGACAAAAGTTTATCTCTATGATCAGAAAGTTGGTTAAAGCGCAGTCCGTGTTTCAACAACTATGACCTGATCGCTCTTAACCACCCCGTTGAGAAACCTACAAACGGCACCCCGGTCACGATTGGCATCGACCTAATTCTCGCCGGTTGATCACCCGGCGTTACGGCGGGTTACTTGATTTCAATCCGGGCGGCGATATGTCCTATCCGACAGCCGAGGCTCCGGCCGGGGACTCGCGATCTGGCAATTGAAGCGCACATGAAAAGGCCGCGACATCCGTGTAAAAGTCGGCTGGATACTCAACACTCGCGATGAAGGGTTTCGGATGCGCCAGCCTCCTCTCATTCCCAGACCGGAAGGTCTTTACTGCCCCGCAGGAGATTTCTTCATTGACCCTGTCCGCCCCGTCGACCGCGCGCTGATCACGCACGGTCACGGTGATCACGCACGCGCCGGGAATGAGGCGGTACTTGCGACCCGTCAGACGCTCGATATCATGGCGATCCGATATGGCGAGGATTTCGCGAAGAATCGTCAGGCCGCAGGTACGGGCTGGACAGAAATCGGCGGCACCCGCGTTCGCTTCGTTCCTGCGGGGCATATTCTCGGCTCGGCCCAGATCGTCATCGAAACCGGCGGCTCGCGCATCGTGGCGGGCGGAGATTTCAAGCGTGGCAGCGATCCCACCTGCGCTGATTTCGAACTTGTGCCGTGCGACATATTCATCAGCGAAGCGACGTTTGGCCTGCCGGT
>JBBKVT010000256.1:0-9227 GCA_037968535.1 Paracoccaceae bacterium | reverse complement strand
TCAGCGGCCCCGGATCAGGTCCGGGGCGGCCACCCTGCCCTAGCCTTGCAGACGGCTGACCACGACAGTGACTTCGGGCTTCTTGCCGATCTCGTCATTGGCCGTCGCGCGGACGATGCGCTTGATCTCGTCGGCCAACTTGTCGTCATCGGACAGCGTCTTGCGACCGGCGCGCATCAGGAACTGGGTCACGTCCTCTTCCAGCACTTCAACGAGCGGCGCGCGCGAGATGCCGTTTTCCGGCAGGCCCATGATCTCGCACCACGCCTCGCCCAGAGGTTCGTTGTTCTCAACGATCAGGGTCACCAGCACATGGCCGTTCAGCGCCATGCGTATGCGGTCGCGCACGACGCCGTCCATCGCGCCGATCAGGATGGCACCGTCAAGGTAGGTGCGGCCGGTCTCGATATGTTCGGCGACCTTGGGCTTGTCGCCGGTCAGATCGACCATCGTGCCATTGGCGGCGATGATGCCGTTCTGGCCCGAGAGTTCACCCAGTTTAACATGTTCGCGCAAATGCCGGTGTTCGCCGTGCATCGGGATCAGGATCTGCGGCGCGATGATGCGGTGCATCTCGGCCAGATCGGGGCGGTTGGCGTGGCCGGAGACGTGGTAAAAACCCGAAGACTCATCGACGACGTCAACGCCCATTTCCGAGAAGGCGTTAACGATGCGTCCGACGCTACGCTCATTGCCCGGGATGGTTTTCGAGGAAAAGAGGAACATGTCACCCTCTTTCAGCGTCAGCCCAAGGTATTTGCCACGGCTCAGTTGCGCCGAGGCAGCGCGGCGTTCGCCCTGTGATCCGGTGACGATCAGCATCAGGCTGGCGCGCGGAACTGACAGCGCGTCTTCGGGGCTGACGGTGGCGGGGAAGTCGGACAGGATGCCGGTCTCGACGCCCGCCGTGATCATCCGGCGCATCGCGCGGCCCAGAAGCACGACCGAACGCCCGGCCTTTTTGCCCGCGACGGCGAGGGTTCTGACCCGGGCGATGTTGGAGGCGAAGGTGGTTGCGGCGACCATGCCGGGGGCACCGGCGATCAGCGCCTCGATCGGTTCCGGCAGGCTGGATTCGGAGCGGCCCGGAAGGGGCGAGAACACGTTGGTAGAATCGCAGACCAGTGCCTTGACGCCGGGTTTGGCGATTTCGGCGTAAAGTGCGGGATCCCAGGCCTCGCCGACACCGGGGTTGGCGTCGAGCTTGAAATCGCCGGTATGGACAATGCGGCCTGCGGGGGTGTCGATGACGAGCGCCGAGCTTTCGGGGATCGAGTGCGAAATGGGGGCGAAACCGACGGTGAAGGGACCAGCCTCGACCGTGCCGGGCCAGACCGGGGCGGTCTTGATCATCAGCTCGTCATGGCCGGCTTCCTCGAATTTCAGCCGCGCCATGTGGGCGGTGAAGCTGCGGGCGTAGACCGGCGCCTTGAGATGGCCCCAGAGATGGCCGATGGCGCCGACGTGGTCTTCGTGCGCATGGGTGATGAATATCGCATCGAGCCGGTCGCGGCGTTTCTCGATCCATTCGATATCGGGCAGGATCAGGTCGACGCCGGGCGTCGTGTCCATGTCCGGAAAGGTCAGGCCGAGATCGACGAGGATGTAGCGTTCGCGGCCCTTTGGACCGTAGCCGTAGACATAGCAGTTCATCCCGATCTCGCCGGCGCCGCCGAGGGGAAGATAGATCAGCCGGTCGTTGCTCAATTGCCCATCCTTAATTGCCATGGTCCTTGTTATACTGGTGAATGACGGTCAGCCCGTGCATCGTCAGATCGTCTTCGATCGTATCGAACAGCCCGTTGCCCTGTGCGAACAATGGGGCGAGGCCGCCGGTTCCGATGGTCTTCATCGGTTTGCCGTATTCGGCCTTGATCTGGGCGCAGATGCCCTTGACCAGACCGATGTAGCCCCAAAACACACCTGACTGCATACATGCAACCGTATTCGTGCCGATCACCTTGTCAGGCTTGGTGACATCGACATGCGGCAGCGCGGCGGCGGCCTGGTGCAGGGCCTCCAGCGACAGGTTCACGCCGGGGGCGATGACGCCGCCGACATAAGCGCCGTCATGGGCGGTGACGTCGAAAGTGGTGGCGGTGCCGTAATCCACGACGATCAGATCGCCGCCGTGGCGGTCATAGGCGCCGGTGGTGTTCACCAGACGGTCGGGGCCGACGATGGTGCCCTGATCGACGCGGGGCGCGTAGGGCAGCAGGCATTCGGGCTTGCCGACGACATAGGGGCGGGTGTTGAAGTAGCGGTCGCACAGGACGCGCAGGTTGAAGACGACGCGGGGCACGGTCGAGGAGATGATCACCTCGGTGATCGTGACGTCGAGCTTCTTGGCGTCCACCAGCGTGCGCAGCCAGACGTAATATTGATCTGCCGTGCGCTGGTGTTCGGTCGAGGTGCGCCAGGTGGCGAGGAAGGTCTTGCCGTCCCAGATCGAAAATACGGTGTTGGTATTGCCGGTATCTATGCAGAGCAGCATGGGATTATCCTTTGTCGCGCGGCTGCGGCGTCAGAAAAAGACCTCGGCGGCGGGGATGGTGCGGCGGCCCTTGGGCGTGGTCAGGATCAGGTTGCCGGCGTCATCGACGGTCTCGAAGGTGCCGGTGATCTCTACGGTGTCGGTGCGCGCGGTGAGGGTTTCGCCCAGTCGCGCGGCACGCGACAGCCACGCGTCACGGATCGGCGCGAAGCCGTCGCGGGTGAAGCGATTTTCCCAGTAGGCATAGGCGGGGGCGAGCAGGTCGAGGAAGTTCTGCGGGCTGATCGTGCCGCCAATGACTGTGTCCAGCGCGACGGGTCGGATCGCGCCCGGTTCCAGATCGGCGGGATCCGGGGCCTTGGCAAGGTTGACGCCGATGCCGATCGCGAGGTGGTCAATGCTGGCACTCTGGCCGCTGGATTCCAGAAGGATGCCAGCGACCTTGCCGCCCTGCAACAGCACGTCATTGGGCCATTTCAGCGCCAGACCGTCAAGCTGGCCGGTGACAGCGACCAGCGTGTCATGCAGCGCCAAAGCCACGACGAACGAGCGGAGTGCGACCTTGTCGGGGGTCTCGGTCGGGTGCATCACGTAGGTGGCGGCGAAATTGCCCGGCGGATTGATCCAGGTGCGACCGCGGCGACCGCGCGCGGCGGTCTGGTTCAGCGCAAGGATCCAGCAGGGTTGCGTCAGCGACGCCGCGATGCGGGCGGCTTCGGCATTGGTGCTGTCGACCTCGGGCAGGATGCGGCGACCGACCCCTTCGGGCCAGATGCCGACCTCTGCATCGATGCGCCAGTTACTTGACAAGGGCGTCTGCCGCCGTTGCCGCCAGCGCCTCGATCCCGAAGAGGTTCACGACGCCGACGACCATGATCGTCGCTGACAGCATCAACATTGCCCAGGCGGCCGGGGACATCTGGCCGTCGATGCCGTCGCCCTCTTCGCCGAAATACATGTAGAAGACGATGCGCAGGTAATAGAACGCGCCAATCACCGAAGCGATGACGCCGGCAACCGCGAGCCATGCCATGTTGCCCTCGACGGCGGCCTTCAGGACGTAGAACTTTCCGAAGAAGCCGACCAGCGGCGGCACACCGGCAAGGCTGAACAAGAGCACCAGCATCGCCAGCGCCTTGAGCGGTTCGTGTTTGGAAAACTGGTTGAGGCTGTCGATGTCGGTGACCGGCGCGCCGTCGCGTTCCATCGACAGGATGAAGGCGAAGGTTCCGACGTTCATCGTGACGTAGATCACCATGTAGATCAGCATTGCCTGAACGCCGCCTGCGGTGCCTGCGGCCAGCCCCATCAGCGCAAAGCCCATATGCGAGATCGAGGAATAGGCCATCAGCCGCTTGATGTTGCGCTGGCCGATTGCCGCGATAGCACCGAGGAACATCGACAGCACCGAGAGAAGTGCCAAGACCTGACCCCAGTCGCCGGTGACGCCGCCGAAAGCATCAAAGAGCAGCCGCGCGAACAGCGCCATTGCCGCGACCTTGGGGGCGGTGGCGAAGAAGGCGGTGACCGGCGTCGGCGAGCCTTCGTAGACGTCGGGCGTCCACATGTGGAACGGGACAGCGGAGACCTTGAACGCAAGGCCGGTGATCAGGAACACCAGGCCGAACAGCATGCCGAGCGAGATGTCGCCTTCGCTGGCGGTCTGGATGATGCCTGAGAACAGCGTGGTGCCGGAATAGCCGTAGACCAGTGACGCGCCGTAAAGCAGCATGCCGGACGACAGCGCACCGAGGACGAAATACTTCAGGCCGGCTTCGGTCGATTTGACTGAGTCGCGGCGAAGTGCTGCGACGACGTAGAGGGCGAGGGATTGAAGCTCCAACCCCATGTAGAGCGCCATCAGGTCGCCGGCAGAGACCATCACCATCATGCCGACGGTCGCCAGCGCCACCAGCAGCGGATACTCAAAGCGCAAGAGGTCGCGCTTGGCAAGGTAGCTTTCGCTCATCAACAGGACCGCCGATCCCGACAGCAGGATGGTGACCTTGGCAAAACGCGAGAACGCGTCGTCGACGAACATCCCGCCGAAGGCCGGATGCGTGCCACTGCCGTTTGCCGCGATCCAGATCGCGAGGACGGCCATGATGCCTGAGGTCATCCAGATCATCAAAGGCGCGGTCTTGTCCTTGCCGCCGTAAGCGCCGAACAGCAGGGCTGCCATTGCGAACAGAGCCAGGATCACTTCTGGCAGGAGGGTGTTGAAATCGGCCTCGGTCATCGTCGTCGTCCTTTAATGCGCTGCCACGGCGGCCACCTGATCGACAGGCAGGGCGGCATGATAATCGGTGATCAGCGCCGTGACGCTTGGGCCGATGATGTCGGTCACAAGCGACGGATAGATGCCCAAGAGGATCGTCATCACCACCAGCGGCGCGAAGATCGCGCGTTCACGGCGGGTCAAGTCGGTGATCGACCGCAGGCTTTCCTTGATCAGGTCGCCCATCACGACCCGGCGGTAGAGCCAGAGCGCGTAGGCCGCCGACAGGATCACGCCGCTTGTTGCCACGGCGGCGACCCATGTATTGGCCTGGAAGATCCCGACGAGGGTCAGGAATTCACCGATGAAGCCCGATGTGCCGGGCAGGCCGACATTGGCCATCGTGAACAGCATGAAGATCAGCGCGTAGGCTGGCATCCGGTTCACCAAGCCACCGTAGGCGTCGATGTCGCGGGTGTGCATCCGGTCGTAGATCACGCCGACACACAGAAAGAGCGCGCCAGAGATGAAGCCGTGCGACAGCATCTGGAAGATCGCGCCGTCGATGCCCTGCTGGTTCACCGCGAAGATGCCCGCCGTGACGTAGCCCATATGGGCGACTGACGAATAGGCGATCAGCTTCTTCATGTCCTGCTGCGCCAGCGCCACGAGGCTGGTGTAGACGATGGCGATCGCACTGATCCACAGCACGAACGGCGCCCAGATATCCGAGGCGACCGGGAACATCGGCAAGCTGAAGCGCAGGAATCCGTAGCCGCCCATTTTCAGCAGGATCGCGGCCAGCACGACGGAACCTGCGGTAGGCGCCTGCACGTGCGCGTCGGGCAGCCATGTATGGACCGGCCACATCGGCATTTTTACCGCGAAGCTGGCGAAGAAGGCCAGAAACAGCAGCGTCTGCAAGCCGCCCGCGATGTGGATGCCGAGGACGGGGAAAGCCTCGGACGCGAAGTTGTGGGTCAGAAGCGTCGGGATGTCGGTCGAGCCTGCATCGACGAACATCGCCACCATCGCGACCAGCATCAGCACCGAGCCGAGGAAGGTATAAAGGAAGAACTTGAACGCGGCGTAGATCCGGTCCTTGCCGCCCCAGATGCCGATGATCAGGAACATCGGAATCAGGCCAGCCTCGAAGAACAGGTAGAAAAGCACCAGGTCGAGCGCCATGAACACGCCGAGCATCAGGGTTTCGAGCGCGAGGAAGGCGATCATGTATTCCTTGACGCGGGTTTCCACGTTCCAGCAGGCGGCGATGGTGATCGGCATCAGGAAGGTGGTGAGCATCACGAACAGCACGCTTATGCCGTCGACGCCCATCTTGTATTTCAGGCCGATGAGCCAGTCGCGTTCCTCGACAAACTGGAAATCGGTGTTCTGCGGGTCAAAGCCGAACAGAACGAACAGCGATACGAGGAAGGTGGCCGTGGTTGCGATCAGCGCCAGCCATTTGGCATTGGCCTGTGCGGCAGGATCATCGCCGCGCAGGAAGAAGGCGAGGATCAGCGCCGCAACCAGCGGCATGAAGGTGATGATCGATAGCAGGTTATCCATCAGTTGATCCCCCCGCCGATCGACATCCAGGTGATCAGGATTGCGATCCCAAGCACCATCGCGAAGGCGTAGTGGAACAGGTAGCCCGACTGCATCCGGCCCGCGAGGCGGGTGAAAAACGGCACCACGCCGATGGCGACACCGTTGAGGAAGCCGTCGATGACGCCGCCGTCACCGCGAACCCACAAGAATTTGCCGAGGCGTTTGGCGGGGCGGACGAAGATCGCGTCGTAGATCTCGTCGAAATACCACTTGTTGAGCAGGAACAGGTAGAGCGGGCGCTGTTGGGCGGCCAGACGACCGGGGATCGAGGGGTCGCGGATGTAGAACACCCAAGCCGTGACGAAGCCGATCAGCATTGCGATGAAGGGCGAGACCTTGACCCAGGCCGGAGCCTCGTGCGCTTCGTCCATCACATGGTTGTCGGGGCCCATGAAGATCGCGCCTTCGGGGGCGACGCCGGTGGCATGGCCGGCTTCGGCCAAGACGGTTTCGCCGGTGGTGGATTCTGTGGCGGGTTCCGTGCTGTGGCCGGTTGCGGTGTCTGTGGCCGCCTCTGTCGCGGGTTCGGTGGTGAGTTCTGTGGCGGCTTCGGTGGTGGCGGCTTCGGCCGGGACGGCTTCGGAATGCGCCTCTGCGGTTTCTTCGGCATGGACGGGGATGCCGAAGAAGCGGTTCACCGTGTTGTGGTCGCCGAAGAACGAATTGTACCAGACCATGCCCGAGAAGACCGCGCCGAGCGCCAGAACGCCCAGCGGCACCAGCATCGTCCACGGGCTTTCATGGGCGTGTTCATGCGCATGATGGTCGCCGCGCGGCCTGCCGTAAAAGGTCATGAACATCAGCCGCCATGAGTAGAAGCTGGTGAAGAGTGCGGCGATGACCAGCAGCCAGAACGCGTATCCGACGTCGGATGCATAGGCACTTTCGATGATCGCGTCTTTCGACAGGAAGCCTGCAAAGCCGATCGAGGTCAGCGGGATGCCGACGCCGGTGATCGCCAGCGTGCCGATCATCATCGCCCAGAAGGTTTTCGGAATCTTGTGGCGCAACCCGCCGTAGTTCCTCATGTCCTGTTCGTGGTGCATCGCGGTGATGACCGAGCCTGCGCCAAGAAACAGCAGCGCCTTGAAGAAGGCGTGGGTGAACAGGTGGAACATCGCAACGCCGTAAACGCCGGCACCCGCGGCCACGAACATGTAGCCCAACTGCGAGCAGGTCGAATAGGCGATGACGCGCTTGATGTCGTTTTGCACGAGGCCGACGGTGGCGGCGAAGAACGCCGTGGAGGCGCCGATGTAGATGACGAACATCTTGGCTTCGGGAGCGTATTCGAAAAGCGGCGACATCCGGCAGACAAGGAACACGCCTGCGGTCACCATGGTGGCGGCGTGGATCAGCGCGGAAACGGGTGTGGGGCCTTCCATCGCATCCGGCAACCATGTGTGCAGGAACAGCTGCGCCGATTTGCCCATCGCGCCGATGAACAGCAGGAACGCAATCAGGTTGGCGGCGTTCCAGTCGGCCCAGAGGAACCGCAGTTGCGTTTGGGCCAGTTCCGGGGCGGCGGCAAAGATGTCATCCATCTTGATGCTGTCGACAAGGAAGAACAGGCCGAAGATGCCCAGCGCGAAACCGAAATCGCCGATCCGGTTGACCACGAACGCCTTGATCGCGGCGGCATTGGCGGACGGTTTCTTGTAGTAAAACCCGATCAGCAGGTAGGATGCGACGCCGACGCCTTCCCAGCCGAAGAACATCTGCACAAGGTTGTCGGCGGTCACCAGCATCAGCATCGCGAAGGTGAAGAACGAGAGATAAGCGAAGAAGCGCGGCCGATAGCTGACGCCTTCGTCGAAATTCTCGTCATGCGCCATGTAGCCGACGGAATAGAGGTGGACGACGCTCGATACCGTGGTGATCACCACCAGCATGATCGCGGTCAGACGGTCCATGCGGATCGCCCAGTCGGTGGACAGCGAGCCTGACTCGATCCAGCGCATGATCTGGATATGCTCGGTGGTGCCGTCGAACGTCAGGAAGATGATCCACGACAGCAAGGCGGCTAGAAACAGCAGCGCCGTGGTCAGCCATTGCGCGCCCGCGTCACCGATGATCCGCCAGCCGAAGCCTGCGATCAACGCACCGACGAGCGGGGCAAAGAGGATAATCGTTTCCATTTGCTCAGCCCTTCATAACGTTGACGTCTTCGACGTCGATAGTGCCGCGGTTGCGGAAGAAACAGACGAGGATCGCAAGACCGATCGCGGCCTCGGCGGCGGCGACGGTGAGCACGAACATGGTGAAGACCTGCCCCACCAGATCGCCGAGATAGGCCGAGAAGGCGACGAAGTTGATGTTGACGGCCAGAAGCATCAGCTCGATCGACATCAGGATTATGATGACGTTCTTGCGGTTCAGGAAAAGCCCGAAGATGCCGATGACGAAGAGCGCCGCCGCCACTGTCAGGTAATGTTCAAGTCCGACCATTTCGTCCCTCAGTTCTTTTCTTCTTTTGCCGCCGACGGCGGATCGCGATGATCACGAGCGATGCCAAACCGACAAGCGGAATGAGCGGGGCGAAGCTGGTCACAGCCCCTGCCCGGGTTTCACGTCCTTCAGCTCCATCGCTTTTGCCGGATCGCGGTACATCTGGGCGAGGATATCCTGGCGCTTGATGTCGGTGCGGTGCCGCAGGGTCAGCACGATGGCGCCGATCATCGCGACCAGCAGGATCAGGCCCGCAAGCTGGAATTGCAGGATGTAATCGTCGTAGATCAGCAGGCCGAGGGCTGCGGTGTTATGGGTCTCGACGACGTCCGGGGTGACGGCGGCGCGCAGACCGGCGGCCTTGTCGGACTGTTCCCAGACGCCGAACGCCAGCGCCAGTTGCATCAGGATGATCACGCCCATCAACAGCGCCAGCGGCATGTAGCGGGCCAT
>JBBKVT010000255.1:0-27444 GCA_037968535.1 Paracoccaceae bacterium | reverse complement strand
TGGCGGAGGAGGTGGGATTCGAACCCACGGAAGACTTTCACCTTCAACGGTTTTCAAGACCGTCGCATTCGACCACTCTGCCACTCCTCCGGCGCGGCAGGGATAGGGGTTGGGACGCGATTCTGAAAGCGGAGATTTCGGGGCCGAAAGATGCCGATCTCTTTGCCTGACGCTTCCATTGTGCAGGCGCAGTCGCTAGTATGATGACAGAAGCGGGCGGACGCGCCTGTGTTAATCGAGCAATAACCGTGCGGCAACGCCCGCGCGATAAGGGGGCACGGCATGGCAAGTGCAGGTGCGGGGCGACTGGCTCTGATACTGACGGGCGCGCTATTTCTGACGGCGTGCGAGGAAGGCTCCGGCCTCAAATCATTGTTCCCGGCAAAAGAACCCGCGTCGGACGAAGCCGAAAGTATGGCCGTCGGGACGGAAACCACGCTGATCGAACGAGATGTCGAAGACGCCGAGGTTTTTCAGAAGACCGATGCCGGTCTTTGGGACGGGCGACCGTCTTTGGGTGGTGTGTGGGTGGCCCATCCTGATGTGGCCGAGCCCGAGCGCGTGATCATCCGCAACGAGTCCAACGGAAAGTTCGTCATCGGGGCGCTCTTTCGACGTGAGCGGGACAATCCCGGCCCCCGTATCCAGGTTTCGTCGGACGCAGCAGAGGCGCTTGAGATGCTGGCCGGTGCACCGGCCAATCTCAATGTCACGGCATTGCGGCGCGAGGAAGTCCCGATCGTGGCGTCGGCGACAGAGACCCAACTCGCTGCGGGCACCGAGATAAGGACCACGCCGATCGACCCGGTCGCCGCAACGGCATCGGCGGCCATCGACAAGGCCGAAGGCAAGATCACGCCAAAACCGGAACCGACAATGTCCGCCGACGCGATCATGACGGCAGGTCAACCCACTGCGGCCCCTGCCCCGGCAGCGAAATCCACACTCGACAAGCCATACCTTCAAATCGGAATTTTCAGCGTCGAGGCGAATGCCGAAAAGACCGCTGATATGCTGCGCAAGAACGGCATTGTTCCCGCTGTCAAGAAGTCGTCGACCGCTGGCAAGGACTATTGGCGGGTCTTGGCGGGTCCCGCGACGAATGCAACGGAAAGATCGGCGATCTTAGCCAAGATCAAGTCGTTGGGTTTTTCCGACGCCTATGCCGTCACCAACTGAGGGAGACCGACTGCGACCATGCGAAACCTGATCGCCCATCTTTTGCTCGTGATTGCCTGTTCGGTGGCATCACCCGTTCAAGCTTTCGAAACGCAAGCCCGTGCGGCTTTCGTCTATGACGTCACGACCAGCACGGTGCTGATGGAAAAGGATGCCGACGTGCCAATACCGCCGGCGTCGATGTCGAAATTGATGACACTGAACATGTTGTTCGAAGCGTTGCACGATGGCCGGCTGACAATGGAAACGCAATTCGGCGTATCGAGCAAAGCCAAGGCGATGGGCGGCTCTACGATGTTCTTGAACGAGACCGATCGCCCGACGGTCGAACAGCTGATCCAGGGGATCATCGTGTTGTCAGGCAACGATGCCTGCGTGGTTGTCGCAGAAGGTCTGGCCGGCAGCGAAGACGCGTTCGCGCGGCTGATGAACGACCGCGCGGTGGCACTCGGCCTGAATGGTTCAACCTTTGTCAACGCCAGTGGCTGGCCAAACCCGAACCACAGGATGAGCGTGCATGATCTTGGCATGGTGGCAGTGCGCCTGATCACCGAATTTCCCGAATACTATGGATACTTCGGGCAGAAGGAATATCCCTACGACGGACGCGCGCCGGACAACCGGTTCAATCGCAATCCGCTTTTGAATTTGGGGATCGGCGCCGACGGGCTGAAGACTGGTCACACATCCGAGGCCGGATACGGCATCGTGGGATCCGCCACGCAAGGCACCCGTCGGATCGTTTTCGTGCTTTCGGGGCTTTCGTCGGAAAAGGAACGGTCAGAGGAATCCGAACGAGTCGTCAACTGGGCCTTCCGACAGTTCGTTCAGAAGACGGTAATGAAGAAGGGCGACGAGGTCACGCGCGCCGATGTCTGGATGGGCGATCATCAGGAAATCGGACTTGTAGCAGCCAACGACATCTCGCTTCTGCTGCCCGCGCTTGAGCGCGACGCGCTGTCGGCCGAGGTCGTTTATCGCGGACCGATCGAAGCGCCGATCACCTTGGGACAGGAGGTCGCCGACCTCGTGGTGACGCTCAAGGATATGCCACCAGCGCACGTGCCGCTGGTGTCTGATCGCGACGTGGCGCGGGGCGGCTTCCTGCCGCGATTGCGCTCGGCAGCGCTTGTCCTTTTCCGCACCGTCATGGGCGAGGCGCTTCCAGCGACCTGATGTCCAGGGGTCTGTTCATCACGTTCGAAGGGATTGACGGATCCGGCAAGTCCACGCAGGCCCGTTTGCTGGCCGATCGGCTGCGCACAGACGGGCGCGAGGTCGTGCTGACGCGCGAGCCAGGCGGGTCCGAAGGGGCCGAGGAAATCCGAACGCTGGTATTGCAGGGCGATCCGGACCGCTGGTCGGCTGAGACGGAAATCCTGCTTTTCACCGCCGCACGCCGCGATCACCTGGAAAAAACCATCGCCCCGGCGCTCGCCGCCGGAAATGTGGTGATTTGCGATCGTTTCGCCGATTCGACGCGGCTCTATCAGGGCATCTCTCGCGGCGATCTGCGCGATGTCGTCGACAAGTTGCACGCACTGATGATCGGGCGTGAACCGGACCTGACCTTCATCATTGACATGGACCCGGCCAAGGGTCTTGCCCGTGCATTGTCGCGCCAGACCGCGGACGAGCGCTTCGAAGGCTTTGGCGAATCCTTGCAAAAAAGAATGCGGGACGGCTTTCTGGATCTCGCCCACGAATTTCCTGATCGCTGTGTCGTGGTCGAAGGTGATCGCCCTGTCGATGTCGTGGCAGAGCAGGTGCATGCGATCGCCACGGCCCGTCTGGAATGAGTGATACGGAAATTTCAGAACCTGACCGCGTCGAGGGTGCGCCGCATCCCCGAAACGCGCCAACTTTGATTGGTCAGTCAGAGGCGGAAGCGGCGATTCTGGAAGCCTGGAACGCTCGGCGGCTGCATCACGGCTGGCTGATCACAGGTCCGCGCGGTGTCGGCAAGGCCACGCTGGCTTGGCGCATCGCGCGGTTCCTGCTGGCCCAAACGCTCGACGGCGACATGCCGGGTGATGGTCTTGCAACGGTTCGCACGCTGGAGGTGCCCGCCGATCACCCTGTCAGTCGCCGCGTCACGGCCTTGTCCGAGCCACGGCTGAAACTGGTCCGTCGCACCGTAAACCCCGACACCGGCAAAATGCGGACGGTCATCGTGATCGACGATGTGCGCGAATTGAAAGGGTTCTTTCATCTGTCCGCAGCGGATGGCGGTCGGCGCGTCGTGATTGTAGACTGTGCCGACGAAATGAATCCGCAGGCCGCCAACGCGCTACTGAAACTATTGGAAGAACCGCCCGACGATGCCACGATCCTGCTCGTCAGTCACCAGCCGTCGCGACTGCTGCCCACGATCCGCAGCCGTTGCCGCGAATTGCGATGCATTCCGCTGGCTCCTGACGACATGGCCCGCGCAATGATAGCAGCGGGGTCGGAAACCGGCGCGGATATGCCCGCCCTATCGGCCCTGTCGGGTGGCTCGGTGGGCGAGGCGGTGCGGCTGACAAATCTCGACGGCATGGCCGCCTACGGTGAAATTGTCACGCTTTTCGCCTCGCTTCCCCAGCTCGACCGTCCCAAGGCGCTGCGCCTTGCCGAAAGCGCCGTGGGGCGGCAGAACGAACCGCGCTTCGATCTGCTGCTGCGCTTGATGGACCTGTTTCTCGGGCGCACAGCCCGAACCGGCGTCAGCGGCCCACCCATCGTCGAGGCCGCACCTGGCGAAGCCGATCTCATGCAGCGACTGGCCCCCAATGCGCACGTCGGTCGGCAATGGGCCGAGTTGCAGCAGACCCTTGGCGCCCGCGCCCGGCACGGCAAGACGGTGAACCTTGACCCTGCCGCACTGATCCTTGATATGGTCTTCAGGATTGATGAACTCGCGGCGAAAACTGCCGTTCGTTAAAAGCTTTTCCGGACAGTGTTCTGCAGTTCACGGACGGGAATGCTCGACAGAATTTCAGAGGCCAGATGCCCGCGACCGCCGAGATCACCGACAGCCACTGTCATCTGGACTTCCCCGATTTCGCGGACGAGCTGCCGGATGTCGTTGCACGTGCGGTCGCGGCGGGCGTAACCCGCATGGTCACGATCTGCACCCGTTTGCGTCAGGAACCACAGGTCCGCGCCATCGCCGAAGCCCATGCGCCGGTCTTTTACGCAGCCGGCACCCACCCGATGAGCGCTGCCACCGAACCGCTTGCCGCCGTCTCGGATCTGGTCACACTGGCCAAGCACCCCAAGTTTGTCGGGATCGGAGAAACCGGGCTGGATTATTACTACACTGCAGACAGCATGGCAGTGCAGCAGGAAAGCCTGCGGATCCATATCGAGGCGGCGCGCCAGACCGGATTGCCCCTGATCATACATGCCCGCGACGCCGACACCGACATCGCCCGCATCCTGACAGAGGAATACCGTGCCGGGGCCTATACATGCGTGATGCATTGCTTCTCTTCGGGGGCCGAGTTGGCACAAGCGGCACTTGATCTGGGCTTTTACCTGTCGATGTCGGGCATCGCCGCCTTCCCCCGATCGCAAGACCTGCGCGATATCTTTGCCGCCGCCTCGGTCGACCGGATCCTCGTGGAAACTGACGCCCCCTATCTAGCGCCGCCACCGCATCGGGGACGCCGCAACCAACCGGCCTACACGGTGCACACCGCGCATAAGGGAGCAGAGATTTATGGGATGGAGTACAAGGACTTCGCCGCCAGAACTCAAGTAAACTTCGACCGGCTATTCTCCAAGGCTGCTGCTTGGAAGACGCGCGCGTAATGGCGACGCTCGCCTTTACGATCCTGGGCTGCGGGTCTTCGGGCGGCGTCCCCCGCCTCGGCGGTCGATGGGGCGAATGTGACCCCGAAAACCCGAAGAACACGCGTCGTCGCTGTTCGCTGTTGATCGAACGGACAGAGGACGGCGGCGTGACCCGTGTGCTCATCGACACGTCACCAGACCTGCGCGCTCAACTGTTGGACGCTGGCATCGGAGAATTGGACGCGGTTGTCTATACGCACGCGCATGCTGACCACACGCACGGGATAGACGATCTGAGGATGGTTGTCTTCAATACCCGCAAGCGCCTGCCCGTCTGGGCCGATGGTGCGACCCAAGACGCGCTGCTATCGCGCTTCGGCTACGCCTTCGTCCAGCCCAAGGGCAGCACCTATCCCCCGATCCTCGACCTCAACACGATCGACCGCGACGTGGTGATCCACGGCGCCGGGGGGCCGATCACCTTGACCCCTTTCGAGGTGACCCACGGCGCAATTCACGCCTTGGGATTCCGCATCGACAACGTCGCCTATCTACCTGACGTTTCAGAGATTCCAGATGCCGCGTGGACCGCTTTGCAGAACCTGGAATGCTGGATTGTCGACGCTCTTCGGCGCAAACCCCATCCGACACATGCGCATCTCGCGCGCACATTAGAGTGGATCAAACGGGCCGCCCCCAAACAGGCAGTGCTGACCAACATGCACAACGATCTGGACTATGAAACCGTCCTTGCTGAAACGCCTTCCCATGTCACGCCGGCGCACGACGGCATGACGCTGACCTTCGAGGTCTGATGAGCGGGCTGATCGACGTCATCCTGCCGGTTTTCCTGGTGCTCGGCTTCGGCTATGTCGCGGCATGGCGGGGCCTGTTCAGCGAAGTCGCGGTCGACGGGCTGATGCGGTTCGCGCAGAATTTCGCGGTGCCCTGCCTGCTGTTCACCGCGATCTCGCGTATCGACCTGGCAGCGGATTTCGCGTTGCCGCTGATGTTCAGCTTCTACCTGGCGGCGTTTTCGGGATTCGCGCTTGCTTTCCTCGGCGCAAGGTTCCTCTTTGACCGACCAATAGAGGACTGCATCTCGATCGGCTTCGTCGGCTACTTCTCGAACTCTTTGCTGCTGGGCTTGCCGATCACCGAGCGCGCTTACGGACCGGACGCATTGGCCGGCAACTACGCAATCATCTCGATCCATGCGCCTATGCTGTATGCAATCGGGATCATTCTGATGGAAACCGCGCGCTCGCGCGGGTCCGGCTTCGGGATCGGATTGATCGTCCGTGTGCTGCGATCGATCTTCAGCAACCCCTTGGTTATCGGCATTCTACTGGGCTTCGTCGTCAATCTGGGTCACATTCCGATGCCGGGCCCGCTGACCGCCGCGATCGACATGATGGTGCGGGCAGCACTGCCTGCGGCCCTGTTCGGACTTGGCGGAGTGTTGTTGCGCTACAAGCCCGAAGGCGACATCAAGGCGATCGCCTTCGTCTGTGCCATTTCGCTGATCCTGCACCCCGGTCTTGCCTATCTTCTGGGTCGGTTCGCCTTTGACCTCGACACGCCGCAGTTGCGGTCCGCGGTGATGACCGCTGCGATGGCGCCGGGAGTAAACGCCTATTTGTTCGCAAACATGTATGGGGCTGCACGACGGGTCGCGGCGTCTGCGGTGCTGCTGGGCACGGCGATGTCGATCATCACGATCTGGCTCTGGCTCGCAATCCTGCCTTAGCCGGGTGACAGACCGCGAAGACGCTCGGACCTGCGACGCAGCAGTTCCATCGTGGCCAGCAACAGCACCGAGATGATCACCAGGATCGTCGCGACCGATAGGATCGCAGGGCTGATCTGTTCCCGGATGCCGTTCCACATCTGGCGCGGGATCGTCTGCTGATCGTGCGCGGCCACAAACAGCACCACCACGACTTCGTCGAATGACGTAACGAACGCAAAAAGTCCGCCCGATATCACCCCCGGCAGGATCAGCGGTAGCGTGATCTTGCGAAAGGTGGTCGCCGGATTGGCCCCCAGCGACGCCGCGGCCCGGGTCAGGCTGTGGTCGAAACCGACCAAGGTGGCGGTGACAGTGATGATGACGAAGGGAATGCCAAGCGTCGCATGAGCCAGAATGATCCCGATGTAGGACCCGGCAAGTCCAGTCTTGGAATAAAAGAAAAAGAGGCCAGTCGCGGTGATGATGATCGGCACAATCATCGGCGAGATCAGCACGGCCATGATCGCCCGCCGGTATGGCATTTCCGGCCTCGACAGGCCGAGGGCCGCAATCGTGCCAAGGGCGGCCGCAAGGATCGTGGCAAAGAAACCGATGATCACAGAGTTCTTGGCCGCATTCACCCAAGCCGCGTTGTTCCAGACATCTGACCACCACGAACTGTCGCGAGGTGCTCCGGGGTTGGTCATGCCAAAGGTCAGCAGCATGTCATACCAGCGCGTCGAAAACCCGGTCGGATCGAAGCTGAGCATCTTCTGTGTGAAGGTGAAGTAGGGCTCTGCGTTGAAGCTGAGTGGGATGATGATCAGGATCGGCGCGATCAGGAACAGAAAGATCAGTCCGCAAATCACCAGATATGTGTAGTACCAGATCCGTTCCAGCGGAGAGGCGTGTTTTGCAAGTGCCATCTGCCCTACCCCAGTTTCAGGTTGTCGATGCCGATAAGCCGGTCATAGAGCCAATAGAGGATCAGCACGCCGCCCAGCAGAAGTGCGGCAAGTGCTGCGGCCAACGACCAGTTCAGCGATTTTTGCATGTGGAATGCGATCAGGTTCGAAATCAGCTGTCCGTCCGATCCCCCGACCAGTGCCGGGGTGATGTAATAGCCGACGGCCAGGATGAAGACCAGCAACGCCCCCGCCCCGATCCCCGGCACCGTTTGTGGCAGGTAGATCCGGCGAAACGCGGTCCAGCTGGTGGCCCCCAGCGACCGCGCGGCGCGCACGTAGCTGGGGTTGATCGGGCGCATGACGGAATAAAGCGGCAGCACCGTGAACGGCAGCAGGATATGGGTCATTGCGATGATCGTGCCGGTCTGGTTGTAGATCATTTGCAGTCTGCCCTGGTCAGAAACAGCGCCCGTTGCGACCATCAGGTCATTCACGACGCCCTGAGTTTGCAAGAGCACGATCCAGGACGTGGTGCGGACCAGCAAAGAGGTCCAGAACGGCAATAGCACGAAGATCATCAGCAAGTTGGAATAGCGCAACGGCAATGTCGCCAAGAGATGCGCGATCGGAAAGCCAAGGATCAAGGTGGTGACGGTGATCAGCGCAGAAAGCAGCAACGTGCGCACGAAGAGCTTGATATAGACCGCGCGATTCTCGTTTACAGACACGATGTCACCGTTCTGGTCCCGTCCAAGGTCCAGCGCGGCCAGATAGAAGTTTATCGTATAGGCGGAAGAGGCGCTGCGCATCGCTTGCCAAAGCGAAGGGTCGCTCCATTTGTCATCGGCGTCCAGAACCGCTGCCTTGTAGGGCGGTTCCATCTTGTCGGACTTGCGCGCGGTCGAAGTGAACAAAGACCGTGCACCAGAGTGATCGTAGTTGACGCGGGTGCCCGCCTCGCCCTGGGTTTTTTCCTTACGCATTTCGCGAAGGTCGAGGACCAACGCCTCGTACGCGGCTTCGTCCGGCGCGGTTCCGGGCTCATGTTCGTCGAACCAGACTGCCAGATGCGACGCGGATTGGGAAAACGAGGGATTGTAGACAGAGCGAAACAGCATCTGCCCGATGGGCGCCACGAACGTGACGAGGATGAACAACAACAGCGGCAGAACCAGCCAGAACGCCCGCCGCTTGGCTCGGGCCTCGGCGGCTGCCAGCGCCGCCTTGAGCGGCTTGCCATCTACGGTGGTGAGCATCTCGCTCATGCGGTGCCCTCGATGATCACGATGTCGCTTTCGGAATTTGCGCGGCGGATTTCGGCGGCGCGTTGGTAGTCGGGAGAGTTGTAGCACGCCAGTGCCGTATCATAGTCAGGAAATTCAACCACCACATGGCGGTCCTTCTGTGACGTTTCGGGCGCTTCGTTGCGCCCGCCCCGCACGACGAACTTGCCGCCAAACCGTTCCACGACAGGCGTATCCAACCGGATATACTCGGCATATTCGTCCGCGTTTGTCACAGTGACGTGCACGATCCAGTATCCCTTTGGCATTTTCGTCCCCCGATTGCTGCGCGGCGCGAAGGTCACCCTCGCGCCGCGCGGTCTTTGCTTACTGGGCGAGCCAGGCGTTGAAACGCTCGTTCAACTCGGTATCGCGGTCAGCCCAGAACTCGAAGTTGTTGACCAGCGCGTTGCCCATGTTGGCCTCTGCGGTCGGCATCTCTGGACCCATGTCGGTCTTGCCGTCCTGATAGAGGCCCACCAGCGCACCCGAAGATTTGCGGGCCGGACCGTAGCTGATCCACTTCGCCTGATCGGCAAGCCGCTGGGTATCGGTGGCATAGGCGATGTACTTCATCGCATTTTCGAGGTTCGGTGCACCTTTCGGGACAACGAAAAGGTCAAAGTCCAGGATCTGGCCATCCCAGAGAATCTTGAACGGCTGGCCCTCGCTGACGGCGGCATTGAATATCCGACCGTTGTAGGCGGTTGACATGACGACTTCGCCGTCGGCCAGCAGCTGCGGCGGCTGTGCGCCGGCTTCCCACCAGATGACACTATCCTTGATCGTGTCGAGCTTGGCGAATGCACGGTCGACGCCTTCGTCGGTTTCCAGAATGTCATAGACTTCGCCAGCCGGAACGCCATCCGCCATCAAAGCCATTTCCATGTTGATCTTGGCGCCCTTGCGCAGTCCGCGCTTGCCGGGGAAATCTGCCAGATTGAAGAAATCGTCGATCGAGTCCGGCGCAGTCGGATTTGCCTCGGTGTTGTAGGCAACCGCAGTCGACCACACGATGCTCGCCACGGAACAATCGTTCAGCGCGCCTTCGATGAAATCATCTTCCGCTGCCGTGCCATCGGGGGCGGCCGGCAGCATCGACATGTCGATCTCTTCCAGCAGGCCCTCGTCACACAGGCGAATGGCGTCGGAGTATTCCACATCCGCGACATCGATGCTGACGTTGCCCGCCTCGACCTGCGCCTTGATTGGAGTTGCCGGGTTATCGGCATCGACCATGGTCACATTGATGCCGGTCTCGGCGGCGAAAGGCTTGTTGTAGGCTTCGTCCTGTGACTTGCCATAAGCTCCGCCCCAGGACATCACGACGACTTCGCCTTCGGCCATCGCCGCGAACGCGAAACCCGTCAGGGCAGTCGTTAATATCAGTGTCTTCTTCATCAGCTTTCATCTCCCATGTTACAGCTGTCTTTTTACACCGAGGTCATATCTCGCCTCGGGATTTCTTGTCATTTCAAGGGGTCGAGCGCCCGTGCGTCTTCGACATCCCAAGCGACGCGGGTGGTATCGCCAACCGCCAGCGGACCTTTACCGGCGGCATTGGGCACCTTGACGACAAATTCATCGTCCCCATGCACGTTCAACCGGCAGCGAATGTGATCGCCGAGATAGATCAGCTCGAGCACCTTGGCTTCGGTCGCGTTGACTTCGTCGCCCGCCCCGATTCTGACGCGTTCGGGCCGGATCGAGATCAATGTCTCGCTGCCCACATCGCCGCATTTCACCGCGAGCGCCTGGCAGGTCTTGCCGTTGGCCAAACCAACCGTCGCCACGTTCCCGGAGAGTGATTTAACAGTGCCTTGCAACTTGTTGTTTTCGCCGATGAACTGCGCCACAAAGCTGTTGTCCGGGCGTTCATACAGGTCATCTGGCGGGGCGAGTTGCTGGATGATGCCGTCATCAAACACAGCGACCCGGTCCGACATGGTCAAAGCCTCGGACTGGTCATGGGTGACATAAACGACCGTAATTCCAAGACTTTCGTGCAAATGCTTGATCTCGTATTGCATATGCTCGCGCAATTGCTTGTCGAGCGCACCGAGGGGCTCGTCCATCAACACAAGCGCGGGGTCAAAGACCAGTGCACGGGCCAGCGCGATCCGTTGCTGCTGTCCGCCAGACAATTGCGCCGGGCGCCGGGCACCGAACGCGCCCATCTGCACCATATCCAGCGCGCGCTGCACCTTCGCCTCGCGCTCGTCCTTGCCCATGCCGCGTACTTCGAGCGGGAACGACAGGTTTTCAGCCACCGTCATGTGCGGGAACAGCGCGTAGCTTTGGAACACCATCCCGATGCCGCGCTTGTGCGGCGGGATGTTGTTGATCTCTTTTCCACCCAGGCGAATCTCGCCATGGGTCGCAGTTTCGAATCCGGCCAGCATCATCAGGCAAGTCGTCTTGCCGGATCCGGATGGTCCAAGCATTGTCAGGAACTCGCCTTTCGGCATCGCAAGGTTCAGGTCTTTGACGACCAGAATCTCTCCGTCATAGCTTTTCTGAACGCGATCGAACTCGACAAATGCATTGTCGGTTGAAGTGGCGACCAAAGCTTACTCCCCATTTTTCTTGTCAGGACGTTTGCCGTCCAATTTTTATCAGGCAGCTTATGTGCCTCCCCGAATGCCGAACTAAACAAAAACTGGGGCATTTATCAACACATTGTTTGTGAACGGCTTCGTTCGCGGCCTTTCGCGATCAGCACCTGAGCCATGCCGAAATCGGCGTAATCCCGCCCAAAGCCAACGATATCCGGCCCTTAGGCAACTCGTGGCCCTAAAGCGGTTGCGGCAAAGGTTCCCACTTTGTATGGACGAAAAGGATTGTCGCTGGCTAAGCCACGATGATCTCGTCAACTGAGGATTGCACGGGGGATGCAAGCTTGCGTCAAAGCTTAATTAAAACAGCGACCAACGCTCTGGAACGGGCCTTTCCCGAACAACGCCTCTACTTACGTTCCGACCGAAATGAGACGCGCTTCATCCGCCTCTCGCCCTTCACACAGCTTCTCGCCTGGACCGGCTCGTCCGCATTTGTAGCCTGGTCGATCATCGCCACAGCTTTCATTCTTATGGACAGCATCGGCTCGGGCAATGTGCGTGATCAGGCAAAGCGCGAACAGGCGCTTTACGAAATGCGCCTGAACGAGCTTTCAACCGAACGCGATGCCCGCGCCGAAGAAGCGCTCATGGCGCAGGAACGGTTCAACGTCGCGTTGGAACAGATTTCCCGGATGCAGGTAACACTGCTGAACTCCGAAGACCGCCGCAAGGAAATGGAAACCGGCATCGAGGTTATCCAAACCACGTTGCGTCGTACCATGAAAGAACGCGACCAGTCCCGTGGCGATGCCGCGGTGATGACCGCGCAGTTGGCCGGGGATACCGAGACGTCCGCCGGCACGGGCAGCGATCCCGATATTGAAGTCGCAGTTGATTTTCTGACCGCCGCGCTGACCAATACGGCGGTCGAACGCGATGCGTTGGCGATCATGAACAAGAACGCCGAAGAAGCAGTTGCGTCGCTGGAACTGGAACGTAAACTTCTAGACGAGAAGAACGATCGCATCTTCGGACAGCTTGAAGATGCGGTCAGCCTGTCGCTTGAACCGCTCGACAAGATGTTCGCGGCAGCCGGCCTGCCGACCGACCGGCTTTTGAACACGGTGCGCAGCGGGTATTCGGGACAGGGTGGGCCGTTGACCCCGATGACCTTTTCGACCCGGGGCGATCAGCCCGATGCCGACAGCCTGCGGGCCAATGCGATCCTCGAGCGGCTTGACCGGATGAACCTTTACCGTATCGCCGCTGAAAAGGCGCCATTCGCCCTGCCTTTGCATTCGGGGTTCCGCTACACCAGCGGATTTGGCAGCCGTTGGGGACGCATGCACGAGGGCACCGACCTGGCCTCTGCTTACGGCACTCCGATCTATGCAACTGCTGACGGTGTCGTCACCCATGCCGGCTGGTTGTCTGGCTACGGGCGGCTTGTTAAGATCAAACACGAATTCGGGATCGAAACCCGCTATGCGCACCAATCGAAAATCCTCGTGAAAGTCGGCCAAAAGGTCTCGCGCGGGGATCATATCGGTGATATGGGGAACTCTGGCCGGTCAACCGGCACCCACCTTCACTACGAGGTCCGCGTGGGCGGTAAGGCCGTTAACCCGATGACCTATATCAAGGCAGCCAAAGATGTTTTCTAAAAGCAAGATCAACGAGCCCGGACCGAAATCCGGTGACACCGACAAGCCAACGTCGAGTGAACCTGCATCGAAACCGGCATCGTCGGACTACACTCCGTCGACGCCCAAGGCAAAGCCGCCCGCATCGGTGTTGTCGTCTGATCTGGTGATCACCGGAAACATCAAGACGACCGGCGACATCCAGATCGAAGGCACCGTGGAAGGCGACATCCGCGCCCATCTTCTGACCGTCGGCGAGGGCGCGACCGTCAAGGGCGAATGTCTGGCCGACGACGTTGTGGTCAATGGCCGGGTAATCGGACGGGTGCGCGGGCTGAAAGTCCGGCTGACCTCTTCCGCACGGGTCGAGGGCGATATCATCCACAAGACGATCGCGATTGAGTCCGGCGCGCATTTCGAAGGGTCCGTCCAGCGTCAGGAAGATCCGATGCAGTCCAGTTCATCCAGACCCGTGCCAACGACGACAGCCGCCAAGTCCGAGGCCAGCTCTAGCTGAGCTTTCCGACAGATTCTGATTTTTGGGCGTCTCGGGTTAACCCGCGGCGCCCTTTTCTATTGGCAAGGCCGTCAGGTCAAACCGGATCGTATATCACCCGTCGATAAAGATGCCAGGTCGCATGACCCAGCACCGGCAGCGCAACGAACAACCCCAGAAACAGCGGCACCATCGCCGTCAGGCTCAGCGCCGCGATGATCGCCGCCCAAAGCAGCATCGGGCCCAGATTTTTCTGCACAGCACGTACACTGAGCAACATTGCCGAGACGAAATCGATCTCGCGTTCCAGCAGCAGCGGCAGGCTGACAACCGTCAGGCTGAACAGCAGGAACGCGATCACAGCCCCCAAGACCATTTCGGTCACGATCATCGCGATCCCGCGTGCGGTCAGGAAAGATTCGACTGACGACGAGACATTGATCAGCGCCGATGGCCCCATGAAAAGCGCAAAGATCAGATGCGCGAGAAACGTCCAGAACAAGAAGTAGATCACGATGATCGCCCCCGCCCAGGGAATCTGACGATTCCTCTCGCGTGCGACGACGCCGAGGATCTCGCTCCAGTCCAACGGTTCGTCCGCTTCCAGCCGTCGGCTGACCTCGTAAAGACCGACCGCCGCAAACGGCGCGACAAGCGGAAACCCCAGCGAGACGGTCAGCGTCCACGCGACCGTCCCCGCCCCCAGCGCCAAAAGCGCAAACCCTCCGAGAACATAGACCGCGCTGAAAAATAATCCGAACATCGGCGCTGCCCGGAAATCCCGCCACCCGGCCTCGAGCGAGGCAATTACCTCGGCGACCGTCAGATCGCCAATATGTGGTAGCGGCGAAGCCTCGGCAAGGTCGTCCATGTCTGTCACTGCACAACATCCTTTTCGGCCAAGACTAGGCGCGCATTCAACGACGAACCCTGATGTGAATCAATCCTCGGCCTGCGCCTCGGCACGGCTCTTGCCAGAGACATCCATCGCCAATGTGGCGGCCATGAACGCGTCCAGATCACCGTCCAGAACGCCTTGCGTGTCCGAGGTCTCGTGGTTGGTTCGCAGATCCTTGACCATCTGGTAGGGCTGCAAAACGTAGGATCGGATCTGGTTGCCCCAGCCCGCGTCCCCCTTGTTCTCATGCGCCTCGGTGATCGCCGCGTTCCGGCGATCCAGCTCTTGCTGGTAAAGTCGCGACTTGAGCGCCGCCATCGCATTGGCGCGGTTCTGATGCTGAGACTTCTCGGAACTGGTCACGACGATGCCCGTGGGCAAATGGGTGATCCGAACCGCCGAGTCCGTGGTATTGACATGCTGACCACCTGCCCCGGACGACCGGTAGGTGTCGATCCGGATATCATTTGCGGGAACGTCTATCTCGATATTGTCGTCGACAACCGGATAGACCCAGATCGACGAGAACGAGGTATGCCGCCGCGCCGCGCTGTCGTAGGGAGAGATCCGCACCAGCCGGTGCACGCCGCTTTCGGACTTGAGCCAGCCATAGGCATTGTGGCCCGAAATCTTGTAGGCCGCCGACTTGATGCCAGCCTCTTCGCCGGGGGTCTCGGCGATCAGCTCGACCTTGTAGCCCTTCTTTTCCGCCCACCGCACATACATCCGCGCCAGCATATTGGCCCAGTCGCAGCTTTCGGTGCCGCCGGCACCAGAGTTGACCTCGAGGAAGGTATCATTGGCATCCGCCTCGCCGTTCAGCAGCGCCTCGATCTCTTTCTGCGCCGCCGTCGAGGCGAGCGTTTTCAAAGCGGCTTCCGCCTCACCGACCACTTCCTGATCATCCTCGGCCTCGCCCAGTTCAATCAGCCCGACGTTGTCGTTCAGATCCTGCTCGATCGTGGTGCAGACGGCGATCGCATCGACCAGAATCTGACGATCGCGCATCAGCTTCTGCGCCCGTTCCTGATCGTTCCACAGGTTCGGATCCTCGATGATCGCGTCGAACTCTTCCTGCCGGTGGGTCGCGGTGTCCCAGCCCATCCGCTGCTTGAGAAGGGTCAGCGACTTTCGGATCGCCTCGACGGTATTGGCGGTTTCTGCCCGCATGCTTCACTGCTTCCTGCGACATCTGATGAGCGTGGGGTGTATCAACGGCACCCGGTGCGGGCAAGCGCTGCTAGTAGAGGCCGCCCGAAGACAACGTGCCGAAATCGGCCTTCTTTGGCACCAGAACCACGTCGCCCGTGACGGTCTGAACCGTGCTGCCTTCATCCGCTATGTCGCCGGGGGCGTAAAGCGGCAGGTTCGAGCCCATCGCAAAGCCGCCATCGTAGGTCAGCCCGAAGACCGGTTCTTCGCCGTCGCGGAAATATTCGGCCACGACGTAGTCACCGGTCGCATCGTCAGGCAGGCGCCCACCGGTGAACCGATCGATCTTGATGAAATGACCGCCCGGCGGAACCGCGAATGGTCCGCCACCGTATTTCTCGGTCGCCTTTTGCATGAAATCATTGAAAACCGGCCCGCACAGGCTCGATCCGAAGGCGCTGCGACCCAGCGAGCGCGGGTTGTCATAGCCGATGTAGCAGCCCGCGACGATATTCGAGGTAAAGCCCACGAACCAGACATCTTTGGCGTCGTTGGTGGTGCCGGTCTTGCCTGCGACAGGCACCGGCAGGTTGATCCGGCCCGCCGCGGTGCCGCGCTGGACCACACCTTGCAGCATCGAGGTCAACTGGTAGGCCGTCACTGCGTTCATCACCCGCTCTCGATCTGAAACGATGCTTGGTGCACGTCCAGGCGCAAGGGCGGCGGACTGGCAATCCAGGCACTTGCGATCATCATGGCGATAAACTGTCGTCCCCCAACGGTCCTGCACACGGTCGACCAGCGTCGGTTCGACCCGCTCGCCGCCGTTGGCGAACATCGCATAGGCCGCCACGATCCTGAACAGCGTGGTTTCCTCGGATCCCAACGCATTGGCGAGATACCGGCTCATGTTGTCATAGACGCCGAAGCGCTCGGCATAGGCGGCAATGACGTCCATCCCGACTTCCTGGGCAAGGCGAACGGTCATCAGATTGCGCGACTGTTCGATCCCGGTTCGCAGTGGCGCAGGACCGTAATATTTGTTCGACGAGTTCGTCGGACGCCAGACGCCCTGTGGGGTGTCCACCTCGATCGGCGCGTCGATGATGATCGTCGCCGGGGTGAAGCCGCTGTCCAGCGCGGCGGCATAGACGAAAGGCTTGAAACTGGACCCCGGCTGGCGGGTCGCCTGAGTGGCACGGTTGAAGACCGAATGCTGGTAGGAAAATCCGCCCTGCATCGCCAGCACGCGGCCGGTGTGAACGTCCATCGCCATCATCGCACCCTGCACTTCGGGTATCTGGCGCAGGCTCCAGCGGACAAAGGCGCCGTCCTTCTCGATCTTGCGGACCAGCACGACATCGCCGACCGAGACCAGATCGCCCGCAGTCTTGGCCTTCGGGGCGAGCTTGCCGTCCGCCATGCGCTTGCGCGCCCAACTTGCGTCGTCGGCCGGGATCCAGTGGCCGTCCCCGTCATTCTCGACCCCCTCGATCCCGATCCGCGCATCGTTGTCGCCCAATTCAAGAACGACGGCGGGATACCAGCCTTCGACATCGCGACTGACAGCAACGTCCGCCAGCGCCGCACGCCAAATGGTTTCATCGGTCAATTGTTTGGCGGGCAACGTCTTGCCAGTGCCCCGCCAGACCCCGAGATTGCGATCATAGGCTTCCAGCTGTTCGCGCAGCGCCTTCGCCGCTTCTACCTGCAAATCCGCGTCCATCGTGGCCCGGATCGCAAGCCCGCCGCCGAAGAATTCCTCTTGCCCGAAGTTGCGGCTTAGCTGGCGGCGTATCTCATCCGTGAAGTAGTCGCGTGGCGGTAGCTGATCGCGAAACGGTTCGTAATCGCCGTTTTGCACCGATTTCAGCGGCTGGGATTTTGAAGACTCGTAGGTCGCCTGGTCGATATAGCCGTTCTCATACATTTCGCGCAGCACGAAATTGCGCCGTTCGGTCACACGTTCTTTTGCGCGGACGGGATGATATTCCGACGGCGCCTGCGGCAATGCCGCCAGAAACGCCGCTTCATCAGCGCTAAGCTGGCCCAGGGTCTTGTTGAAATATGTCTGCGCTGCAGCGGCCACGCCAAAGCTGTTCTGACCGAGAAAAATCTCGTTCAGATAAAGTTCGAGGATCTTCTCCTTCGACAGCGTCTGTTCCAGTCGGCTGGCCAGAATCAGTTCCTTGATCTTGCGCTCTGCCGATCGGTCCGAAGACAGCAGGAAGTTCTTCATCACCTGTTGGGTGATCGTCGAGGCCCCGCGCAACCGAGCGCCCTGAGCTGCGTCAATCGCGGCGGCAATCATGCCGCGCGGATCATATCCCTTGTGCTGGTAGAAGTTCTTGTCTTCCGCCGAGATGAAAGCGTCCTTCACAAGGTCCGGAATCTCCTCTGCCGGCACGTAAAGCCGCCGTTCTTCGGCGAATTCATCGACTATCCGCCCCTCGCCGGAATAAATCCGGCTAATCGTAGGTGGAGTGTATTGCGCCAATTGTTCATGGTTGGGCAAATCGCGGCCATACATCCAGAACACCGCGCCCACCGACAATGCAGTCATGAAAATGCCAAGCGTCAGCCAGGTGAAGATGCCGCCGAAAAATGAAAGTATGAATCTGAGCACCAATGTCCCCTTCAGTAATCCTTGTCAGTGTTTAAAGATAAGACTCTGTGGGGTCAAAACCAACCGGACCTTTTCTGGGCCAGTTCGCGCCAACCACCGGTAAAGACTGCGCGAGCCGCTTTATTGCCGCAGTCCGACCGCTGCTGCCGCGTCCGCCAGCCGCCACGCGACCAAAGCATCACGAATGCCTTCGGCTGCCGATTTGCGCCATTCCGGATCCGAAATCCGGGCCAGGTCGCGCGACGAAGACAGAAAACCCAATTCGACCAGGGCGGACGGAATGTCAGGGGCTTTCAGAACCGAGAACCCGGCCGAAAGTTTGGGTCGCTTGTGCAGTCGCGTGCTGCGCGACAATCCTTCGATCAGCGCGTCGGCCAACATGTCGGATCTGGGCGCGGTTTCGGTTCGCGCGAGATCCATCAGTACCATCGCTACAACGTCATCCTGCGCCCGCAGATCGACCCCCGCCAGAAGGTCGCCGCGATCGTGCCGTTCCGCTAGCTTCTGCGAAGCCGCGTCCGAGGCGTCCTCGGCCAGGGTGTAGATCGTGGCCCCCGTTGCCCGCCCTTCCTCCAACGCATCCGCGTGCAACGACAGGAACACATCCGCCCCGGCCTTGCGCGCAATCGAAACCCGGCTTTCCAGCGGAACGAACACGTCATCGGTCCGGGTCAGCACGACAGTGAAGCCGCCCGCACGCAGCAGCGCCTCTTCCAGTTCTCGCGCGAAGGTCAGCATCAGAGCTGCTTCGTTCACAGCCTCGGCCTCTGCCCCCGGATCAATGCCGCCATGTCCGGGGTCGAGCACGACGACCAGCGGACCCTCGCCAGTCTGGCGGCGCTTGGGCTCGGGAAAATCGGCGGCGACTGGGGTTGTTTTGCGCAATTCAGCGGGCAGCCCGGCGGTCGCAGTGAATGCATCCGGCGCTACGGGGATCAGGCGAATTGTCAGCGTGACGGCGGCTGGATCACGGGTGTCCAGACCGGCCAACGCAATCGCCAGCGGCTGCTCCAGATCCAGCACCATCCGCGACCATCCGGCTTGATACAGTCCGGTGCGAACTTGCGAAATTCGCGTCGATGCATCGAAACCGGTCGGGTCGAGCCCGGTCCAGTCCAGTTCGTTGAAGTCCAAGACCAGTCGTCGCGGGGCGTCGAGAGTGAACAGTCGGTAGGGCACGCCTTGTGTCATCGTCAGTGTCAGGATCACCGCGTCCGCTTTGTCAGACACCCGATTGTCACCTGGCACGATCCGCGCGAGCGCTGAAAGCGTCTGTGCCGCGATCGGCGTCGCTACCAGCCCCAGAATGACCGAGAGAAGAAAGATGAACTTGCGCATGCTGCCCTTTTTTCCCGCGCTTATAGCGCGGCCACGGCGGCTTCGCAAAGGGACTAGCGTGCTGCCATGAACGACTTCAGCCGATTGATCCCCTCGCGGATTTCGGCGCTCTCGCGCGCATAGGAAAACCGGATTGTCGTATTCCCCCGGACCGGGTCGAAATCCAGACCCGGCGTGACCGCAACACCCGCGACCCTCAGGATCTCGGCGGCGAACGCCCGGCTGTCGTCGGTCAGCGACGAGACATCCGCATAGATGTAGAACGCGCCATCCGGCGGGGCGATATGGGTGAACCCGGCCTCTTGCAGTCCGGTCAGCATCAAGGTCCGGTTTTCCGCATAAACCGCCAGGTTCGACTGCAATTCGTCGTCGCAGTCCAGCGCGGCCAGCGCCGCGACCTGGCTGGCATGGGACGGGCAGATAAACAGGTTCTGCGCCAACCGCTCGATCGTGCGGACGTGATCCTCTGGCACAACCATCCAGCCAATCCGCCAACCCGTCATGCTGAAGTATTTCGAGAAAGAGTTGATGACATACACATCGTCACTGATTTCCAGCGCCGAGATCGCGCGGCGACCATATTCGATGCCGTGATAAATCTCATCCGAAACGAAGGACATGTCGCGCTCGGCGCAGGCCGCAATCAGTCCCGACAGCGCCGCATGTGACAGCATGGTGCCCGAAGGATTGGCCGGAGAAGCCACGATCAGCCCCTGCAGGTCGTTCGGCAAATCCTGCGGCACTGGCTGCAAACGATTGGCATCCGTGGTTTGAAGCCCGACTGGCACCAGATCCAGCGCCCGCAGAATCTGACGGTAAGACGGATAACCGGGCTCGCCCAGTCCCACACGGTCGCCAGCATCAAAGAGCGCCGTGAACGCCAGGATAAAGCCTGCTGACGACCCAGACGTAACGACAATCCGGTTCGGATTGATGTCCAGGCCGTGCCGAGCGCTGTAAAGCTGCGCGATGCGTTCCCTAAGTTCCGGCAGGCCGAGCGCCACGGTATAGCCAAGCGATCCGCGTTCCATCGCATCTGCCAGCGCGGCGCGGGCGGCGGCCGGTGCCGGGGTTCCGGGTTGCCCCACTTCCATGTGGACGATGTGACGGCCAGCCTCTTCGGCCTTCCGGGCGGCCTCCATCACGTCCATCACAATAAAGGGATCGACGGCACCGCGCCTTGAGTTCCGCATCAACGTCTCCTTATGGTCGGTCCTGTCGTGCACCGCAGCGGACCAGAGGTCAATGTCGGCTGGACGCCCCGGCAGGATGTGTTAAACGCTCCGCCAAGCCGCTGAAAACGGAGATATTGATGAACCGCTTGAAAATCGCCGCACTCGTGATCGGCCTTGCCACCCCGGCTGCCGCCGTCGATCTGACCGCCATGAGCGACGCCGAACGTCAGGCGTTCCGTGACGAGGTCCGGGCCTATCTTCTGGACAATCCCGAAGTCCTGATGGAGGCCATAGGCGTTCTTGAGCAAAAGCAGGCCGCCGCGCAAGGCTCGAACGATCAGACCTTGATCGAGGCCAATTCCGATGCGCTGTTCGCCGACGGCTATTCCTATGTTGGCGGCAATCCGGACGGCGATGTCACGATGGTCGAGTTCCTCGATTACCAGTGCGGCTACTGCAAGAAAGCATTCCCAGAGGTCAATCAATTGCTGGAATCCGACGGCAACATCCGCTTCATCATCAAGGAATTTCCGATCCTGGGCGATGCGTCGGTCCTGGCCGCCCGTTTCGCGATTGCCGTCAAGACAGTCGCCGGTGACGACGTCTATGCAGAGATCCATGATGAGTTGATGGCTTTCCGAGGCGAAATCTCGCCCGAATCGCTTAGAACGCTGGCGGACTCGAAAGACATCGACAGCGATGCAGTCATGGCAGCGATGGACAGCGAAGCGGTAACAGAAGTCATCGCCCAGAATCACGCCCTGGCGCAGCGCCTGCAGATCAATGGCACGCCGGGCTTTGTGATTGGCGACCAGATGCTGCGCGGCTACGTGCCGCTGGAAGGAATGCAGCAGGTCGTGGCCGAGGAGCGCGAGGGCTGAGGCGACCGACGGCAGGTGTTTCGCACGCGAAACATTCTTGGCCAACGCATTGACATCGGAGAACAAAAATTCCGATTGCCCGGAAAAAAATCCGGCGCGCGCAAGCTTATGATTTTATTAATTATTTTCTTCGTTCTGCCGCGTTATTCGGCAGCATGATCGACCGCGTCAAGCTCGGCCGCGCGTTTTTCTACCAGTTCGACAATGTGATCGACCAGATCGGCATTCGACATCTTGTGGCTTTGTTTACCTGCCAGATAAACCATGCCGGATCCGGCCCCGCCGCCGGTGAATCCAACATCGGTCATCAACGCCTCGCCCGGTCCGTTCACCACGCAGCCGATGATCGACAGGCTCATTGGGGTCTTGATATGCGACAGCCGCTGTTCCAGCGTCTCGACGGTTCGGATCACGTCAAAGCCCTGCCGCGCGCAGGACGGGCAAGAGATGATGTTGACCCCGCGGTGCCGCAGTCCCAACGATTTCAGAATCTCGTACCCGACCCTGACCTCTTCGACCGGATCGGCAGACAGGCTGACGCGGATCGTGTCACCGATACCCATCCACAGCAGGTTTCCCAGTCCGATCGCCGATTTGATCGTCCCCGACATCAGCCCGCCGGCCTCGGTGATCCCGAGATGGATCGGGGCATCGGTCAGTTCGGCCAGTTGCTGGTAAGCAGCAGCGGCCATGAAAACGTCAGACGCTTTCACGCTGATCTTGAACTCGTGAAAGTCGTGGTCTTGCAGGATCCTGATGTGGCCCAGCCCGCTTTCGACCATCGCTTCGGGACAGGGCTCGCCGTACTTTTCCAGCAGGTGCTTTTCCAGCGACCCCGCGTTCACCCCGATGCGGATCGAACAGCCGTGATCCTTGGCGGCGCGAATGACCTCTCGCACCCGGTCCGAGGAACCGATGTTGCCGGGATTGATCCGCAGGCAGGCCGCTCCAGCCTCTGCCGCTTCGATCGCGCGTTTGTAGTGAAAATGGATGTCGGCCACGATCGGAACCGGGCTTTCTCGCACGATTTGCCGCAGGGCGGCGGTCGAGGCTTGATCCGGTGTCGACACGCGAACAATGTCCGCCCCCGCCTCGACAGCGGCCTGTATCTGTCCCACCGTCGCTGCCACGTCGGACGTGTCAGTGTTGGTCATGGTCTGAACGGTAATCGGCGCGTCGCCCCCGACCGGAACAGACCCGACCATGATCTGCCGCGATTTGCGGCGATAAATATTGCGCCAGGGGCGGATAGGGTTCAGCGACATGACGCGCGCCTTGCGATCAATTGGGGTTCCCGCATCACATAGAGGCGGCAAGGCTGCCTGGCAACCAAAGCGGCGGGATTATTCCGCAGCAGGCTGGTCTGCGACGGGCGTGGTCTGCGCCTCTGCCACCGCGACGAAATTCGCAAGATCGGTGTCCTTGGAAAGATCGGCGACAAGGTATGCCTCTTTCAATTCGGCCGGTCCCAGCACGATATTCTTGACCACCGAAGGTCCGACACCTGCAGGACCGAAGTTCTGCCCATTCACCGCAAAATAGACCGATCCGGCATTGCCGGCACGTAGCAGGGGTGCATCCACGGTCTTGGGAAGGACGTATTGTTCGCCCGAATCGAGGATCTTCTCGAACAACACAGTCCCATCGGCACCGCTGACCCGCACCCATGACGGGCGGACCGCAAACAACACGACCTCGGGAACATCGGCCGCGACGACTTGCAGCGGCGCTTCGCTGGGATCAGCGGTCGGGGTCACGCTGTTTTCAAACATGCCTGTCGACGCGATTTCGGTCGGTCGTTCCGGCATCAGTGACCCGACCGAGCCCGGATCAAGCGTCGAGATTGGACCGTCCCGCGCCACAAGCACCGGCACATCCAGCGCTTGAGGCCGATAAAGCCGGTCCAGCGCATCGGCCGTCGGCGCGGCAAAATCGGTCGCCTCTGATGCATCGGCCAGTTGAGTATCGGCGGCATCAAATGTTTCGAGTGTCGAGGTCACGCCCGGCGCCTGATCGACCGGCGCGAACTGAACCTTCTGGATTTCCTGCAAGACCGACCAACCGCCATAGCCGATCACCCCGATCAGCGCCAAGAGTATGATCGACGACCCGACCGCACCCGGTTCGACCCGCGATATTAACGCCTCGCCCCGCGGAACGAAGATCGCGTCAGGATCAGCGAAAGGATCGCGCAGACTCTTGGATGGTGATTTCTTCGGCGTTCCGGATCGGCTGCCCGAGGCAGCAGGCGACATGCCGTGTGCCGTCGTGAACTTGCCTTCGTCGCAGAAACGATCGTAGGCCCATTCCGGATCAAGGTTAAGGTATCGCGCGTAAGACCGGACGTAACCTGCTATAAAACCTTGGGTTTCGAACGCCGACGGGTCGGCATTTTCTATTGCAGCGATATAGGTCGCCTTGATCTTCAACTCTCGCTGCACATCCAGCAACGATTTGCCCATTGTTGCGCGTTCGCCGCGCATGATGTCGCCAAGACGCAGATCAAAATCGTCAAAGCCCATTGGCCTTGCCGGTTCTTGTTCCGGTGGAGTGGACCTCCGACCGATCATACGTCCTGACCCATACTCACCTGCCCCACGACCCGACGATTCGAATTCATCGTCAGCCTATTGCGGAAAAGTCTATCATACTGCAAGCGGCTTTGCACCCAGCCTTGAACTAGGCCGAAAGGTCAGCGCGATTTAGCGCACACTGAGCCCAAAGCTGATCCAGAGCCTGTACCAGGCGGTCGATCTCTTTCGGGCCGTGCACCGGCGACGGCGTGAAGCGCAACCGTTCTGTCCCGCGCGGCACGGTGGGGAAATTGATGGGCTGCGCGTAGATCCCGTGATCGACCAGCAGCATGTCCGACAGCATCTTGCAATGCACCGGATCCCCGACATGAACAGGCACGATGTGGCTGCCGTGATCGATGATCGGCAGACCGAGCCCTTTCAGGCGCATTTTCAGGATGGTCGCATGAGTCTGATGGAGCTTCCTCAGCGTCTGATCGGTCTTGAGGTGCCGGACAGAGGCCGCGGCCCCCGCCGCGACCGCGGGTGGCAGCGAGGTCGTGAAGATGAAGCCCGGCGCATAGGACCGGATCGCGTCGCACATCTTTGCGGTCGCAGCAATGTAGCCGCCCATCACGCCGTAAGCCTTGGCAAGCGTACCGTTGATGACGTCGATGCGGGCCATCAGCCCGTCGCGCTCGGCCACGCCGGCGCCGCGAGGGCCATACATCCCGACTGCATGAACTTCGTCAATATAGGTCAACGCTCCGAATTCGTCCGCCAGATCGCAGATCGCCGCAATCGGACCAAAATCGCCATCCATCGAGTAGATTGATTCGAAGGCGATCAGCTTGGGTGCCGCCGGATCGTCGGCTGCCAGCAACTCGCGCAGATGCGCCAGATCGTTATGGCGGAAAATCCGCTTGGCCCCGCCGTTGCGACGCACACCTTCAATCATCGAAGCGTGATTCAGCGCATCGGAGTAGATGATCAGGCCGGGAAACAACTTTGGCAAGGTCGAGAGCGTCGCGTCATTCGCGATGTAGGCGCTGGTGAACAGCAGCGCCGCCTCTTTGCCATGCAGATCTGCCAGTTCGGCCTCCAGCCGCTTGTGATAAACGGTGGTGCCGGAAATGTTGCGCGTCCCGCCAGAACCGGCACCCGTCGCATCCAGCGCTTCGTGCATCGCTTCGAGCACGACCGGGTGCTGACCCATGCCCAAGTAATCATTGCCGCACCATACTGTCACCGGCTGCTCCTGGCCATCCGGACGACGCCAGATGGCATGCGGATAGGAACCTTTCCGGCGCTCTATGTCTATGAAGGTGCGATAGCGCCCTTCATCATGCAACCGCTGAAGCGCTGCGTCGAGTTGCAGGTCATAGCTCAATAATCTTCCCCCGGGCTCTGGTCATTCGATTTTAGCATCAATCGGAGCGGTTTTTCCACATACATTCAAAAACCGTTACATTTTGCCGCGCAAGCCCCCGTTTTCGCACCGGCCATGCCGATTTGCGCACGGCTGGACCTTTGGTGCGGCCCTGATACTGTCACCAGCGACCAATCTGAAGGAGCATCCCGCCATGTCACTGGAACCCGTCCTGACCCGTATCGACAATGATCTGGATCAAGCCGTCGAACGGCTGAAGGACTTCCTGCGGATCCCGTCGATCTCAACTGATCCCGCCTTCAAGGAAAGTTGCGACCGGGCTGCCGACTGGTTGGTCGCGGACTTGCAAGGTATTGGTGTCGCCGCCGAAAAATGCGCGACGCCGGGTCATCCGATGGTTGTTGGCCATATCGGCGACAGCGGTCCGCATCTGGTGTTCTACGGCCATTACGACGTGCAACCGGTCGATCCCGTTGAACTTTGGCACCGGGATCCGTTCGATCCGGTGGTTGAGGACACTCCATCCGGTAAGGTAATCCGAGGTCGCGGGACCTCGGACGACAAAGGCCAGCTGATGACCTTCGTCGAAGCCTGCCGTGTCTGGAAATCCGTCCGTGGAACGCTGCCGTGCCGGATCACGTTCTTTTTCGAAGGTGAAGAGGAATCGGGCTCTCCGTCCCTGGTGCCGTTCATGAAAGAGAATGCGAAAGCCCTGACGGGCGACATCGCGCTGATCTGCGACACCGGCCTGTTTGACAGCGATACGCCCGCAATCACGACGATGCTGCGTGGTTTGCTGTTGGAAGAACTGACGATCACCGGTCCTGACAAGGACCTGCACTCGGGCGGCTATGGCGGGGCTGCGATAAATCCGATCCGGGTGCTATCGCGCATCATCGCCGGACTGCATGACGATGCTGGCCGGATCACCCTGCCCGGCTTTTATGACGGTGTTCCCGAGATTGACCCTAAGGTCATGGCGCAATGGAACGCACTTGGCTTCGATGACGCCGCCTTTCTGGGCGGCGTCGGCCTGTCCTGTCCTGCCGGTGAAACGGATCGGTCGGTGCTGGAAATGATCTGGTCGCGACCCACCTGCGAGGTGAACGGCATCAAGGGCGGCTATACCGGCGACGGTTTCAAGACTGTCCTGCCCTCCAAAGCCACCGCCAAGATCAGCTTCCGACTGGTCGGCACTCAGGATCCGCTAAAGATAAGAGAGGCATTTCGCGACTACGTCCGCGACAGCCTTCCGCCCGACTGCTCGGTCAAGTTTTCAGACCACGGCACCTCGCCCGCCTCGCAGATGTCGATCACCGATCCTGCCTTTGAAAAGGCGCGCAAGGCACTGTCTGCGGAATGGCCGAACGACGCGGCCTATGTGGGATCCGGCGGGTCGATTCCCATCGCGGGGTATTTCAAGCAGATCCTTGGCATGGACGCGATGTTGATCGGGTTTGGCCAGAAGGATGACCTCATCCATTCCCCGAACGAGAAATACGACCTGCGGTCGTTTCATAAAGGCATCCGAAGTTGGGCGAGAATACTGGACGCGCTGAACCGATAGGGTCGGACGATGATGCGTCGTGCACTGGCAAATTGACGTTCGTGGCAACTCTATCAAAGATGCCGCCGATGCAGCGCGCGCGGAAGAGGAACGGCAGCCAGACGTCGCGCGAACACCCGAAAGTTGCTGGGTGATCAGGCTATTGACTGCATTTTTGAGTAAAGTGGCGCGGTTGACGGGGCTCGAACCCGCGACCCCCGGCGTGACAGGCCGGTACTCTAACCAGCTGAGCTACAACCGCGCATGGCGTGGGGCGTCTTTCGGACGGGGCAGTGGTGGCGCGGTTGACGGGACTCGAACCCGCGACCCCCGGCGTGACAGGCCGGTA
>JBBKVT010000254.1:0-8668 GCA_037968535.1 Paracoccaceae bacterium | reverse complement strand
CAGCCCGTATTCGATGCCGTTGTGCACCATCTTGACGAAATACTCCGCACCCGCCGGACCGGCATGGATATAGCCCTTTCCGGCCCGCGGATCGGCATCCTTTATCCTCTTGGTGCGTCGGGTTTCTCCGGGCCCCGGCGCCAGCGCGGCAACGATCGGGTCCAGATGCGTCACTGTGTCGACAAGAACGCCGATCATCATGCAATAGCCGCGCTCCAGCCCCCAGACGCCACCCGAGGAGCCGCAATCGACCTTGCGGATGTTCTTCGCCGCAGGCGTCCTGGCGTGGCGGATGTCGTCCTTGTAGTAAGAATTTCGACCGTCGATGACGATATCATCCCGCGTCAGCAGGCCATCCCGGGTATCGATGGCTCTTTCTGTGATTTCACCCGCTGGCAGCATGACCCAGACCCACGGGCGTATCCCGCAGCCTGGCAACCAGCGCAACGAGCGATTCCGAAGGTTTTGCGCCGTCCCCAAGCAACTCCTCGCGCCGCTTGGCATTGACTTCGAATACCACACAGCCATGTCCGCCTTCATCAGTCGACGAGCGAAATTGCGATCCATCCGGCCGAGGCCAACGACGCTGACTTGCATTGACTATCCCGCTTTCTGGCAATTCGGCCCTACCCGGTTAGCCCTCAGAGCTGCAAGATGACGATCAGCAGCAACAGGACGGCGATCATCTTGCGCGCTAGGGCAGCTCAGCCATTCTTCCATGATACGCCTTGGGTCCCAGACGATTCTAGCGAAGTTGGCATGCAGGTCGGACAGGGTCATATCGGTCCGCCGGTCAAGCGGTCAGTAGCCGAGCTGCCGCCGTGTCCCAGCTTAAGCCGACCGGGTCACCCACGGAAACTGCTGCCCGCTCGCCCTCGGCGTTCGAGCTGAATACGGTGACCGGGGCGTCGAGGCCGTCAATATCGACCAGAAGGTGGCTGCGGTCGCCCAGATAGGCGATCGACCGCACCTTGCCCCGGAGTTGCCCCTGGCCCGCGGGTTCCAGCCGTATCTTTTCGGGACGTACAGCGATATCGGCGGGCCGGCCGACGACTGCGCCGCTGCCAATGGCGACAAGCCGGCCGAGGGGGCCGGCGTCGACCGTCACGCCATCGGGCGATTGGACCATTACCTCGCCGGGGAAAAAGTTCATGGTTCCGATGAACCCCGCCACCTCGCGGCTGGCGGGGCGTTTATAGAGGCCGTCGGGCGTGTCGATCTGCAACACCTTGCCGCCGGACATGACGGCGATGCGGTCCGACAGCGTCAGAGCCTCTTCCTGATCGTGGGTGACGAAGACGAACGTGATGCCGACGGTGCGTTGCAGGGCGCGCAGTTCGTGCTGCATTTCTTCGCGCAGTTTCTTGTCGAGCGCCGACAGCGGTTCATCCAGCAACAACACCTTGGGACGGCAGACGAGCGCGCGCGCCAAGGCGACGCGTTGGCGCTGGCCACCTGAAAGCTGGTTGGCGCTACGATCATCGAGGCCGGTGAGTTTCACCATTGCCAGAGCGTCGGCGACGCGGGTTTTCGCCTCGGCCTTCGACACGTTCAGGTAGGGCAGGCCATAGCCGACGTTTTCGGCCACGCTGAGGTGGGGAAAGATCGCATAGCTCTGGAACACCATGTTGGTCGGTCGCTTGTTGGGCGGAATACCCTTCATCGGCTGGCCGTCGATCAGAAGCTCGCCTTGGGTCGGGTCCTCGATGCCCGCGAGGATGCGCAGCAGCGTGGTCTTGCCGCACCCAGACGCGCCCAGCAGCGAAAAGAACTCGCCGTGGCCGATGTCGAAAGTGATGCCGTGCAGGGCGCGGAAAGTGCCGAAATCCTTGCTGACGTTCTGAAGCTGGATGATCGGCTTGGACATCAAAGCTCTCCGGGATTGCTCGAGGGCGTGCCGCGGCGGCGGAGCACTTCGGCAAGTATGACGAGGATCGCCGAGCCGAGAAGGATCAGGGTGCCAAGTGCGAGCGTTCCGGGCAGGCGGTTCGGGAAGCGCAGCTGTGAATAGAGGAACACCGGCAGCGTGTTCTGGGTGCCGGTCAGGAAGAACGAGATTACGAACTCGTCGAACGAGATGATGAAACACAGGAGTAGCGACGAGATCACCCCGGGCATCGCCAACGGCAGGGTGATCCGGCGAAAGGTGCTCCACCGGGTGGCCCCCAAATCGCCCGAGGCTTCTTCGAGCGAGCGGTCGAAGCCTTCGAGCCGCGACATCAGGACCGTCATGCCGAACGGGATGCACAGCATCAGGTGGCCGGCCGCGACCGTCCAGAGCGACAGCGGAACGCCGAGCACCCGCAGGAGGATAACCAGAAGCGCCACGCCGAGCACGATGGACGGAACGACCAGCGGCAGCATGATGAACGACAACAGGCCCGCGCTGCCGGGAACGCGGTGCCGGGTGAAGGCCATGGCAGCAGGCAGGCCCAGAGCGGTGGCGGTGACGGATACGCCGATGCCGAGCAGCAGCGAGTTTTTCAGCGCCGTGATCATTGAGGTGTTCTGCGCCATCTCGCCGTAATGCTTCAGGGTCAGGCCTTCGATCGGGAAGGTCGCGAAATTGGCCTGGTTCAGCGAAAAAAGCGGCATCAGCAGCATTGGTCCGTAAAGAAAAATCACGAAGACAACGGCATAGACGGTCAACAGATCGAAACGGCGGCTCATCCGTTGACCCTCGAGCGGATGCGGCGATAGCCTATGGCCCAGAGAAAGATCACCACCAGCACAGCGATGATCAGGAGCGTGACGAGCGATACGGCGGCGCCTAGCGGGGCGTTGTCCTGCTTGAGGAAAAGTTGCTGCACCAGCGAACCGATCATCGTGCCGCCAGTGCCGCCGACGAGCGAGGGCGTCACGTAGTCGCCGACGGTCGGGATGAAAACCAGCAGTGTGGCGGTGATTGTGCCCGGCATTGACAACGGCAGGGTGATCCGCCTGAAGCGTTTCCAGCGGCTGTCGCCGAGGTCCGAGGCCGCCTCGAGCAGCGAACGGTCGATCTTTTCGAGGCTCACGTAGATCGGCAGCACCGCGAAGGCGATCCAGCTGTGTGCAAGGGTGATCATCACCGCAAGGGGGTTGTAGAGCAAGAATTCGAGTGGCTTGTCGATGATCCCCGCCGCCATCAGCCCGGAATTGATCGCGCCGTTGTAGCCGAGCACGATCTTCCACGAAAATACCCGCAACAGATAGCTGGTCCAGAACGGGATGGTCAGCAGGATGATCCACATCGCCTTGTTGCGCGTCACCCGGAAGGCGAGGAAATAGGCCATGGGATAGGCCACGCCAATGACCACGATGGTGGCCACCAGAGACATCACCAGCGATTTCAACAGCAAGATCGCCGGGATCGGATAGGACAGCGGAAAATGAATCCCCATCCAGCTGACGCCGGGCCCCGGTTCGATCAGTTTCCAGTAGTTGGCGAGGGTGAAGCTGCGGTCAATCGTAAACCCCTGCTGGGTCCAGAATGACATGACGATCAACGCCAGCAGCGGCGCGGCAAGGGTCGCCACCATCACCAGCATCGCCGGTGACAGCAGGGCGACGCCTCGTCCGGTATGACTGCTGGCCATGTCGGGCTAGATTTTCAATGCCTTGATGTCGTTCCACACGCGGGTCTGTTCGACCTGTTGCGCGTCGGTCGGGTTGCGGAACATGATCGCCTGCGCCATCATCTCGACCGGGTTGGTGATCCCCATGGCTGCGACGTCTTCAGGGTTGGCGACCTCGAAGCTTTTCGCGTTGGCGTGGCCGTAGCCCGATTGTTCGATCAGCACCTTGCCGGTTTCGGGGCTGAGCCAGGCATCGACAAAATCATAGGCCAGCTGTTCGTCGGCCTGCCCGGTGTTAAGAAGCGTCAGCCCGCAGAACCAGGTGAAGAAACCTTCCTTGGGCTGCGCGTATTCCACCGGCACGCCTTCGGCCCGCAGGTTCTTGACTAGGTCGTTCCAGGCATATGCTGCCACGATCTCGCCCGAGGCCATGGCTTGCTGAAGTTCAGATGCGTCGGTCCACAGGAACCGCGAGGTATTCACGCCCTTCGTGCCCCATTCCTGCGCGGCCTTCTGCAGTGCGTCGCCTTCCAGCTTGTAGGCCTCGTCATAAGACATGCCGGCAACCATCGCGCCGATCTGGATTACCAGTTCGTTGTCGAGCATCGACACTTTGCCCTCGTAAGCCGGATCGTAGAAGATCCCCCAGGTCGGCTCGGCGGCGAAGCTCGGGTCGATCAGGTCGGATCGGTAGGCGATGGAGGAATTGCCCCAGTCGGCCGGCGCCATGACGATGCGCCCGTCCATCAAAACGCCCTCCGCCTGTTTCAACGCGGGGAAGACATCGGGCCAATTGGACAATCTTGCCGGGTCGATATCCTTGACCAACCCCGCACTGACGAAACGACCGACGGAATAATTGCAAGGGTGCATAACGTCGGCGGCAAAACCGGCGCGGACCTTTGCCAGCGCCTCCTCCTCACCGGAAAAGATCGAAAAGTTGGGCAATCCGCCGTGTTTGGCAACATAGGGCTCAATATAGTCGGCGACATCGTAGCCGCCCCATTCCAGCGCGGTGAGCGGCGCGCCCTGGGCGGCGGAAAAGCGGGGCAGGACCGTGACGCCGACACCGAAGGCTCCGGCGGACGCCAGCATCTGGCGACGCGAAATCTTGCCTTGCGACAGCTTGTCGATGAACTTGATGCGTTGCATGGTCGGACCCCCTGATTCAAATGGTTATTAACCCTGACACGGGTGCCAGGATTTCCAAAGCTTTTTCACTTGCCGTTTCGGCCCGTGGAGGCATAGCTTTTGGCTGTCTTCCACCCGGAAAGAACGGTCATGCACAGCCCCGATCTGATCCTCCTCAACGCGCGCATCGTCACCATGGATCCGGTCTGGCCGACGGCACAGGCGCTGGCCGTCAGCGGCGGTCGTGTGGCCGCCCTGGGTAGCGATGCGGACATCCGTGCGCTGGCCGGCAAGGCGACGCGGGTCGTCGATGCGGGCGGGCGGATGGTGCTGCCGGGATTGCAGGACACGCATATCCACTTACAGGACAGCGGTCAGGATTATTCGCAGAATGCGGTGCTGAGCGAAGCGCGCACGCCTGATGAACTGGTGGATATTCTCGTGGCGTTTGCAGCGAAACAAGCGACGCCCTGGATCACCGGGGTCGGCTGGTATTCCGGCGTTTTCAGCGCTGACAACCTCGACCGGGCGCTGCTGGATCGCGCGGTGCCTGACCGGCCCTGCATGATCGTCGCCTCGGACGGGCACAACGCCTGTCTCAACTCGCTGGCGGTCGCGGCGACGGGGTTGCAGGACGCCGCCGATCCGCAGAACGGCCATTTCGTGCGCGATGGCCAGGGCCGTGCGACCGGCATGGTCTACGAAGAGGCCGTCGCCTGGGTCGAGGCACGGATGCCCGAGCTGACCGACGATTCCTTTGTCGCTGGCATCACTTGGGGTGCCGGTCTGGCCAACCGGCATGGCATCACCGGTGTGCTCGATGCGCGGGTCAAGGAGCGCCACGTGCGGATTTACAACCGGATGGCCGCGGAGGATGCGCTGACGGTCCGGGTCGGGTCGACCGCCTTGGTCAACGCATTTGACAAGACCAGCGAAGCTGTCGAACGCCTGAGCGATTTCCGCGCCGGAGCGCAGAACGATATGTTCAAGGTTCATTCCGCCAAGTTCTTTTTCGACGGTGTGGTCGAAAACGGCACGGCGGCAATGATCGCCCCCTATTCCGACACCGGTCTGAACGCACCGGTCATGTTCGAAACAGCCCAGATTGCCGAGATGTTCACCGCCTTCGACGCCGCGCGGTTCCAGATTCACGTCCATTGCATCGGTGATATGGCAGTCCGGGCGGCGCTTGACGGGATGGAGGCGGCGCGGCGGTCAAATTGCGCGTGGCCGTCGGACCATCAAATCGCGCATATCCAGTTCATCGACCCCGCCGACGTGGGCCGGTTCCGGCCTTTGGGGGTGATGGCCAACGTCCAGCCGCTGTGGGCACGCCACGAATCCTCGGTGGACGACGTGGCAGTGCCCGCGGCGGGAAACGAAAGGTCGCAGTGGATGTACGCGTTCCGGTCGTTGCTGGATACCGGCGCGGGCATGGCGTTGTCGTCGGACTGGGGGGTCAGCACGCTTAACCCGTTCGAGATCATGGAAACAGCCGTGACGCGGCAACCGCCCAAGGCCGAAGGTTCAATACCGCCCTTCCTGCCCGAACAGCGCATCAGCCGGATCGAGGCCCTGCGCGGATATACGACAATGGCGGCCCGCGCGGCATGGCGAAGCTTTGACACCGGGTCTCTGGGAATTGGCAAATATGCCGATCTGATCGTTATCGACCGCGACTTCCTGACCTGCGACGCCTACGACATCGGCGATACGCGAGTGTTGTTGACCCTGTTGGGCGGTCAGGAAGTTTGGCGGGTGGACGATTTCTGAAGTGCCGCCGCGTTCGTTACGAGAATCGAGGCTCTGTCAGAGTAAACCACGTGGATGAGTGCAGGGTGGTTTCGTAGCTTCGTCGGATGACAAAACACAGTCCCTTTCGCTATTTCAAAGCGAGTTCTTAAGTCGTCCGCCCGACTGTCCTGCTCTACGTGCGGTTCCCTCTCTCTTAGCGGAATGTCGAGAATCTGCTGTTTGCGTCCGAGATCCGCAAACACCGCATTGATGGTATGCGTTCGAGCCAGTGGCGCTGGCATCTGGACGAGATTTTCGTGAAAATCAACGGTGAGGGGCATTATCTCTGGCGGGCTGTGGATCACGACGGCGAGGTCAGCGAGAGCTTTGTTACGAAGACACGAGATCGGAAGGCAGCGTTGAAATTCGTAAGAAAGGCAATGCGGAAACACGGTCGACCAGAAGTCCCGGTGACCGACCATCTTCGGTCGTATGGCGCTGCGATGACGATCATCGGAAACGCTGGGCGCCAGAAAACCGGCCTCTGGCTGAACAACCGGGCTAAGAACTCACGCCTGCCATTTCGACGGCGGGAGCGGGCGATGCTTCGCTTCAGGCAGATGCGAAGTCTGCAAAAGTTCGCCGCCGTTCACGCCTCTGTCTCTAACCAATTCAATCAGGAACGCGGCCTCTCCGGCCGGACATCTTCAAGACAGACCGAACCGCCGCCCTCTCCGAATGGCGTCAACTTTGTACCGCATAGGTTCACGTATTTGGTGCAAACTGCGACTGGTTCGAATTAGTGCTGCCAGCACCCTCCGGTACTATGTGTCCCATTGTCTGGTCCGCGGAACCGCGCCGCGCGATCCCTCTGGCTGGCGGTTGCCGGCCCCTGGAACTGGAAGCAAAGGTTGCAGATATGATAAAGCGGAATATGAGCCGCCCGGACTTCCGCGCCGGTTTCATTCACGAGGCGACGACAGATGAGACCGTTGAGCTCGGCACAAAACTCTCCTTATTGGGAAAAACGGAAACCGCCGAAACAGACAATACTCGCAACACTCACCTGGCACTCGCCGAACGCATCGACGTTGACCTCGGCGAAATCTGCGTTTCGATATCGGTGGAGCACCTCGTCGGAGTGCTCGACGTTGACCAGGCTCGTGTCGCCGAAGATCTGCTGACGATCGCATCCCCGTTTCAGCACCGCAAACGCGGCGTTGAAACCAAGCTCACCATTGACAACGAACCAGAGAAAACTGATGAAACGCTGCTGCGCAATATCGCGCGTGCACAGGTATTTTGATCTCGTTTTTTCCGGCGGAACCTTCAGCGAAATCGCTGAAACCGAATGTGTTTCCAAACATCGCGTTCAGCAATTGATCAAACTGGCGTTCCTGGCGCTGGATGTCATCCGATCTGTCCGGGACGGCAGGCAACCGGTTGGCCTCACTTCCGACTGGCTGATGCGGCACGCGTTTTCGCCGCTCTGGTAGGAACAGCGCGAACTGTTCTCAACGCTCTGAGTCAGAGCCACAGCGCAACACCCCGAACTGACCACGAAACCCGATGGATGCCTTCGCTCACTGCTAGCGTGGAAAAGGCGGTGCCAGACCTTTCACGAAACTCGCCAGTATACCGGTGACATTGGTGTCTGCGGTACTATGAAACCCCAAAGAAACCCCAAAATCCACCGGAAAATACGGGTAGAGTCTCTTAATTAAATAGCAATAACAATATGTTATTTGTGTCGGCGCGCTGCCAGTCCTGAGCGATCCAGTCTGGGCAAGAAATTCCCTGCTAACAGGGAATTTACAGGGAAAATACGCGATATTCGCTGGAATTCGCGCTGCCAGACCAGAATGGGGACGGAAAATCAGTGGGTTGCAGGCCAATTCCCTACTTCTCTTAGCAGGGAAATTTATGGGGATATCAGGGAAATATATTCTCACGAACAGGGAATTCTGGTTCATTCACGGGGAACGGCCCAAAGAACAGCTTGCTCAGTGGCACCAGTACTGTTCCGCACAAGTAAATGCGCTCCGGTGCCAACATAGAGTGCGCCAGCACCGGCACGGGGTCTCTCGGTCCTAAAGCTCTACAGGCTTACCGTGCGGCGTCCTGCGATAAGCAGCTTCCCAGGCGGCGCGTCGCTGGATGCGTTCCCGTGTTGAGATGCCCGCCTGTACCTCACTGAGCTTCTCAACTGCCGAGACTACTGCCGTGTAATAGACTTCGAGCGTATC
>JBBKVT010000253.1:0-2976 GCA_037968535.1 Paracoccaceae bacterium | reverse complement strand
TCCTCTGGGTCTTGCGGTAGCGCATCGTTGTCAAGGTAAGCCCCCAACCGCTCGGCCAGACGACTTGATCGTAAGCATTCGGCGAAGGCCGTGGTTGCTTTAAGTTCTGCCGTTTCAGCTGTTTTCTATAGCCTAGCGCAGGTTTTCGATTCCGAAAGCTGAGAAGGCCATGACGTTTTCATTGCTTGGGCCATAGACCCAGATCACGCCATCTTCGGGCGCCATGTCGTTGGCGATCTCAAAAAGCCGATCGACGGTTTCTCCCAGTTCCGCGGCAACGCGGTCGATGGTCTTGACGGAATGGACCTTGTTCAGCTGCAAGATCATGCCGCCTTGGTCAGGTGCTCGGTCTTCCAGTTCCACGGCAGCAACTCGTGCACGCGTGGGACTGGCATGTCGGGGAGCCGTGCCAGGACTTCGGCCATCCAGGCCTGAGGGTCGATATCGTTCATCTTGGCCGTGACGATCAGGGTATACATGAAGGCCGCCCTGTCCCCGCCGCGTTCCGATCCGGCAAAGAGCCACGACTTTCGGCCCAAAGCGATCCCTCTGAGCGCGCGTTCGGCGGCGTTGTTGGTCAGGCAGATACGTCCGTCATCCAGGAACTCGGTGAAGGCCGCCCACCGACCGTATTTTGGGGTGGTGAAGTAGTCGATGGCCTTGGCGACCCCATTGTGTTTCGACAGTCTGGCACGCTCCTCCAGCAACCAGCAGCGCAGGTCTTCGACCAGCGGACGCGAGCGTTCCTGCCGCGCGGCCAGACGGTTTTTCGCGTCCATGCCATTGATCTCGCGTTCGATGGAGAAGATCGCATCGATCCGCTTCACGGCCTCCAGTGCGATGGGTGAGATGTCATGCGCAGGCTTGCCGTCACGGACATTCCCCGAGATGTCGGCCATCTCGAAGAACTTGCGTCGGGCATGGCTCCAGCAGAGGGCACTGCGCACAGGACCCGGATTGCGGTCCGCCAGATAGAGATCGTTATAGCCGCCATAGACGTCGGACTGCAGGATCCCCTGCCACCCGGCGAGATGCTTGTTCGGGTGGATCATCTGGCGATCGCGCGAGAACTTGAAGAAGGCTGCGGGCGGCGCGCCACCGTTGAACGGTCGGTCATCGCGCACATAGGTCCACAGCCGCGCTGTCCTGGTGCCGCCGCGCGCCAGAAGCGGCACGGTGGTGTCATCCCCATGCACGCGGGCTCCTGCCAGCACATGGCGTTCGATCAGCGCGTGGATCGGGGTAAGCGCCACACAGGCATGGCCAATCAGATCGGCAAGGGTGGACAGGCTGAGATCCACACCCTCGCGAGCGAACCGCTCGGACTGTCGGTTCAGCGGCTGGTGCTGTCCGAACTTCTCAAAAGCTACCATCGCGATCAGTTGTGGCCCTGCCCAGCCACGAGGAATGACATGGAACGGCGCCGGCGACTGGCTGATCTTCTCGCATGCCCGACAGGTGAACTTCTCGCGGACCGTCTGGATCACCTTCCACTGGCGTGGAATGACCTCCAGCGTTTCTGTGATGTCCTCGCCCATCTTCACGATACGATCCGAGCCGCAGCACGAACAGTTGGTCGGCGCCTCGATCACCAGCCGCTCGCGCGGCAGATGCTCGGGAAAGGGTTTGCGCACCGGCTTGCGGCGCGTGAACGCGCGCACGGTGGTGTCAGTGTCGGCCCGTTCGGCTGCCAGCGCGTCCTCGGTTGCCGCCGCTTCCAACTCCTCGAGCTGCAATTCGAGCTGATCGATCAGCCGCGCGCGGCGTTCCGAGGAGATGCCGTATCTGTCGCGGCGCAGCTTGGCGATCTCCAGCTTCAATTCCTGGATCATCGCTTCCGAGCATGAGGCAAAGGCGCGCGCCTGTGCCAACTCGCGTTCTGCCGCCTGTGCGCGGTCCGTTTCTGCGGCCAACGCGGCGTGCAATCTGGCAATTTCGGAAGCGGCATCTGACATGGCTGAGGACTACCACAGACCCCACGTAAAGCCAATAAAAACAGGCGTTTCCGGGTGGATTATCCAGCCTTTGCAGGGCGTTGCGTCCAGCGCGGGTTGCGCCAGTCGATGCCTTCCAGAAGATAGCCAAGCTGCGCGGACGAGATCGCAACAGCGGCCCCGTTCTGGCTGACGGGCCAAATGAACTTCCCCGCCTCGAGCCGCTTGATAAACAGCGACATGCCCACCCCGTCATGCCACAGAAGCTTCACCAGATCGCCCTTACGGCCACGAAAGCAGAATATTTCGCCCGCATGTGGATCGCGCCCCAGACCCTGTTGGACGGTCAGGGCCAATGTGTTCATGCCCCGCCGCATGTCCGTCACCCCGCCCGCGATCCAGACCTTCGTGCCTGCCGGAAACGCGATCATGACGGATCCAGGGCTTGCACGAGGCGCACCAGCACCGCCGGGTCAATCGCGGCTGCCAAAGTCAGGCGCCGACCGTTCACCAAGGTGATCTCTGCCATCTCGATCTGCGCTGGCGCGGGCGGCTGCTCTGGCGAGAGCGCCATACTGGGGGCCTCTGCAACTTCCGGCGCAGCGATCGTCAGCGCCATGAACTGCGGCTGCGCACCACCACCAGTCAGCTGACCTTCACGGTATTGGCGTCGCCAGCGCACCAACAGAGTGCGGCCAACATCATGGCGCCGCGCGGTTTCGGACACACGCCCGCGACCGCCGAAACTCTCTTCAACAATGCGCACCTTCTCTGCATCCGTCCAGCGCCGACGGCGACCGGTATCGGTGACGGAAAGGATCTCAACTTCGGGTCTGTATCTATGGTCGGACATAGTGCCGGAACTAAGCTGGGAACCTCAACTCAGGAAGACGGCCCTCGCCGCAGGCTTACGATTAATCCGGTATCGGGCACGCAAACAGGATTGCGATCCCTGCCTGCTCAAGGCGCAATGTTGCCCCACACAGCCTGCCAGAAAAGTGCTGAGGTCTGTGCATGAAGCTGCAAGAGACGTCGCCCGCGA
>JBBKVT010000252.1:0-3751 GCA_037968535.1 Paracoccaceae bacterium | reverse complement strand
AATTCGAGCCAGGGTTGTAAAAACCGCGCGCCACCGGAAACAGTCAGCGACGCGAGACCAGCATTGTCCACGAAAAAGCGGCCCACCAAGGAGCCGCCTTTTGCGTTTCGGTGCTGGAGTACATCACCCGAAAGTATTCATCCAGCGAATCGCAACCGGACCGACGATCAACAGGATCATGGCGGGAAGCATGAGCGCCGACAAAACTGCCGACATTTTTACCGGCAGCTTGTTCGCCTTTTCCTGCGCATTAAGTTCGCGCGTCACGCGCATCTCGTTCGCGTAAATCGTCAACGCATCGGAGATCGACGTGCCGAACTGCATGGATTGAACCACGACGTTTGCGAAAGAAGCCACCTCGTCGACCGTCGTGCGGTCCGCCATATCGAGCAGGGCCTTTTCGCGCGAACCGCCAGCCGAGGTTTCCAATTGCACGATGCGGAACTCCTGGCTAAGAGCAGGAGCAGAGTGCACCATCTCGTTGGACACGCGCGTCATTGCAGCGTCAAATCCCATGCCCGCTTCGACAGAAATCTGGATGAGATCGAGCGCGTTCGGAAAACTCTGGCTGATTTCAAGGATCCGTGCGTCTACTTTCGCCTTGAGCCAGAGTGTCGGCGCAAAAAATCCAACCCCAGCCAAAAGGGTGAGCAGTTGAAACACCATCATCCGCGTCAGACTGTCAACGAACCACTCAACCGGCGCGGGAACCCAAATGAAGCTTGATTGCCTGGCGAATATTACCAAAATCAAGATGGCCGGGAATAATAGGGCAAGAACGATCCGCCACATGAAGAACCGCATTATCGTGCCTTCACCGATAATGCCTGCATTCATCAACTGACGCTTCAGCTTTGAACGGCTCTTCCGGTCGCCCGGCATAAGCGCCTTCATCAAGCCCTTTGGGTCGACTTCCGGATTATAGAGAATCCCGGCATCGAATGTATTTCTACGCCCCGCGATCCCTCCTCGCGAGTATCTGCGCGCAGCGGGATTTGCTGGGCTTAATGCGTCGAATGCGCCGTAGACGAACAGCATCGCGCCGACGCCAATCCCAATCATCAAAAAGGTGTTTGCGCCACTGTCGAGGCTGGGAAAAAGGCTCTGAAACCACTCCAACATACTCTAGTCCTCCTCAGAACCTGAAACTAACGAGTTTACGAAGAATAATCGCATTCAGCGCGACAAGTGTAACAACGACGAAGGCTATCGGCTTTGCAGCTGGTTCGTCCGCGACGTCTCCGAAATATTTCGGCGACAGAATGTTCATGGCGACAAAGATAATCACTGGAACGACGCTCAGGATCGCAGCTGACATTCTGCCTTCCGCCGAGATTGCCTTGATCTTGCGCCGCATCGTCATGCGGTCGCGAATGACTCTCGAAAGCACCGAGAGTATTCGTGCCAAGTCACCGCCAGTGCCGTGCTGGATCGAAATCGCTGTGGCAAGGTAATGAACATCTTCCTGGCTGACCCGGTCAGCAAATTCGTTAAAGGCTTCAGTAAGTTCGTCACCGAAACTCACCTGATCAACAACCAGACCAAATTCGGTTCCGATCGGGTCGGGCATTTCGCGGGCGACGGCGGCGAGTGAAGTGCTGAGAGGATGGCCGACCTTCAGGCCACGTGCCATCATATCGAGTGCGTCTGGCAATTGTTTGACTAGGTCGTTGATCCGCTGCGTTCGCTGAAGCCGGACCGCCATGACCGGAACGAGAATGCAGAGCACGAACGCGATCAAAAGCGCGGTTGCCATCCCAACTAGCTGAGTGAAAATCACCGCGACCGCGACCGCGCCTGCAAAGCTGGTCGTCAGGAAAGCGCCTGACGACATTGTTATTCCCGCCTGCCGCAAGACCAACGGCAAATCCCCAATGAGCGGCACTCTGTGAAAAACCGACTGTTTGGGCTGCGGCTTCAGAAGTGCGAGGATTTCTTCGGTTGTCGCCCCTTTTGCAATCATTCTCATGCGTCGACTGCGCGCTTCTTCCTGACGTCCAGACTTTGAAAGGAGCTGTCTCAGCCCTTCGAGCACCAGAAGCGCGCCGACAAAGGCACCGACATAAACGGCGAGTTGGGGGTCAATACCGCGAATGAGTTCCTTTAACATCGATCAGCTCCGTGCAACAATGCTGGTGCCCGACAGGTCAACGCCCGAGGCAATAAGCTGTTCAGCGCATTTCGGGCGCATGCCGGTCGGCATGAAGGTACCCAGAACTTTGCCGTTCTCGTCCTTGCCTGTCCGCTTGAAAATATAAATGTCCTGCATGGTAATAGTACCGCCTTCCATCCCCGTTATCTCGCTAACACTCATTATCTTGCGATTACCGTCGGAAAGTCGGTTCAGTTGAACCACGATGTTAATGCCTGACGCGATCTGAGAGCGAATTGCGCTGAGCGGAAGATCGATGCCGATCATCAAAACCATCTGCTCCAGTCGGCTAAGGGCGTCACGCGCCGTGTTGGCGTGAACTGTGGTCATCGACCCGTCGTGACCGGTATTCATAGCTTGAAGCATGTCGAATGTTTCGCCGCCACGGACCTCGCCCACAATAATGCGGTCGGGGCGCATCCGCAGCGCGTTCTTTACAAGATCCCGTTGCACAATGGCGCCGGTTCCCGAAGGGCTCGGCGGGCGGGTTTCAAGCCGAACTACGTGATCCTGCTGAAGCTGAAGCTCCGCCGCGTCTTCGATGGTGACAATCCGTTCCTGCGGATCAATCGCGCGCGACATAGCATTGAGCAGCGTCGTCTTACCGGAACCGGTACCGCCCGAAATCAGGATGTTCATACGTGCCGCTACAAGTGCACGCAGAAGCGCCGATGCTTCTGTCGAGATCGAACCCAACTCCACCATCTTGTTCAGCAGAATCGGCTTGCGAGAGAATTTTCGGATCGACACCGATGGTCCGTCGATTGCGCAGGGGCGAATGATCGCGTTGACCCGGCTACCGTCTGCGAGTCGAGCATCGACCCACGGCTGGCTTTCGTCGACGCGTCGTCCCATCGCTGAAACGATCTTGTCGATTATCCTCAGCAGGTGTCGTTCGTCACGGAACCGCACGTTCGTTTTTTCCAGAACGCCGAACCGCTCAACATAGACTTGGCTGTGCGAATTCACGAGAATGTCGTTGATAGTCGGATCTGCAAGAAGCGGCTCAAGGGGGCCAAAACCCAGCACCTCGTCCATCAACTCATCGACAATCTTCTTGAATTCCTCAGTGCGCATCGGGCGCTTTTCTTCGGCAAGCACCTGCTGAACAAGGTTGGCGACCTCGCGCCGCAATTCGTCGGTTTGCACCTTGTCGATGACCGACAGGTTCAACCGCTCAAGAAGCGCCTCGTGAAGCCGGCTTTTCAGCTCAAGCCGGTCCGTGAGTTCCTTGTTGGTATCGTTCAGCGAACGGAGCGCGTTCGATGTAATCTCATTTGCGGCCTCAAGATCGACGACCTTGCCGTTTGATTTCTGTTCTGCTTTGGAAAATGTCTTGAACATGAACTTTGCTCCTCGTTAACCTGTTACGTGTTGCGTTGCGGGCATGCTGGCTATCGTGGCTTTCGCCAAGCCCGCGATTGCCTTGCTCAGCTCTGATCGTGGTGCGACTTCTGACAACGGTTTGCCGAAATCCACAGCATCGCGTGCCGCTTTCGCATCGTGCGGCAGCCAGTGATTGAATTTGCGGTCAAGCGCCTTGGCGGCCTCTTTTTGATGATGCGCAGCCATGAATGGTTTCTTCTCGTGGTTGATAAC
>JBBKVT010000251.1:0-8190 GCA_037968535.1 Paracoccaceae bacterium | reverse complement strand
CGGATAGTGTGCATTCGCTGCAGTTGCGGAATTTCTCGTTTTCCATCCGGAACCTGCCGTTCGAGGATCTGACAAGCAAGCGGACCCCGACCAAAGCTGTCGGATTTCTCTTCCGCCATTGCGCATCCGAAGCAGTTTTGTTCAGGTTACCAAGTTGATCTGATCAGGAGTTCGCGTGTCCCTCCTCTTTATCGTGGCCTTGCCCTTCTTAGGCGCGCTTTTGCCTGGTTTGATGAACTCGGCCGGTCGGTCCACTTGTGCCGGCGTGACATTTACCGTCTCACTTGCCGCATTCATCGGCTTGCTGACAAATCTGCCATCGGTTCTGGCTGGAGAGGTCGCGATGGCGCGGGTCGACTGGATGCCGTCGCTTGGGCTGAACTTCACGCTGATGCTCGACGGGTTGGGCTTTTTCTTTGCGTTTCTGATCCTCGGCATTGGCCTGTTGATCATCGCCTATGCACGGCACTATCTGAGCCGCGACGACAATATGGGCGAATTTTTCACCTACTTGCTGCTCTTCCAGGGTGCGATGGTGGGCATTGTTCTCAGCGACAACGTACTACTATTGTTAGTCTTTTGGGAATTGACGTCGCTGTCCTCCTTCCTGCTCATCGGCTATTGGAAGCATCTGCCAGAGGGCCGACAGGGCGCGCGGATGGCCTTGGTGGTCACGGGCACGGGCGGCTTGGCAATGATCGGGGGCATGCTGATCCTTGGTCAGATCGTCGGCAGCTATGACCTCAGCGTGATCCTGAAGAACCGGGAACTCATTCAGGCGGATCCGCTGTACGTGCCGGCCTTGATCCTGATCCTGCTGGGATGTTTCACGAAATCAGCGCAGTTTCCGTTCCATTTCTGGCTGCCGCACGCGATGGCGGCACCGACGCCGGTCTCGGCCTATCTGCACTCCGCCACGATGGTGAAAGCCGGGATTTTCCTAATGGCCCGCATGTGGCCGGTGCTGTCCGGGACGCCGGAGTGGTTCATGATCGTGACCACTGCCGGGCTGGTGACGATGGTGTTGGGCGCGGTGATCGCGCTTTTCAAGCACGATCTGAAGGCGCTGCTGGCCTTCTCGACGGTCAGTCATCTTGGTCTGATCACGATGCTGTTGGGAACGGGAACGGCCTTTGGCGCGATGGCGGCGGTGTTTCACATTCTTAATCACGCGACGTTCAAGGCTGCGCTCTTCATGTCAGCCGGGATCGTCGATCACGAGACGCATACGCGCGATATCCGCCGGTTAGGCGGGTTGCGTGCGTTGATGCCCGTCACCTTCGTTATCGTGACCTTGGCGGCGCTTTCGATGGCGGGGATACCGCTGCTCAACGGTTTTCTGTCCAAGGAAATGATGCTGGAGGAGGCAAGCCACACGCTGCTTTTCGGGCTGCCCTGGCTGGTCCCTGCAATTGCGACGCTCGGGTCGCTGTTTTCGGCGGCCTATTGTTTCCGGCTGATCGGGCACGTGTTCCTGGGCCCGGTGCGCGACGATTACCCCGCCAAGCCTCATGACCCCGGTGCGGGCATGTGGTTGCCGCCTGCTATACTGGTGGTATTGGTGGTGGCGATCGGTGTCGCACCCTTCCTTGCTGAGCCTTTCGTGAAGCTTGTCACGGCCTCGGTACTGGGCGGCGAGGCGGCGGTGCCGAAGGCGCATTTCAAGATCTGGCACGGACTGGTTCCGGCGCTGTTCCTGTCGGTGATTGCCGTGGTCGGCGGTTTGCTTTTGTTGACCGTTTTCAAGCCGGCTCTGCGGCTGTGGGATGCGGCGCCGCGCCCCGAGGCCAAGGTGATCTTTGAAGCCATGATCGAGGCGGTGGTCCGCCAGGCCCAGAATCTGATCCTGCCGCTGCACAATGGCGCGTTCACGCGCTATGCGGCCATTGGGTCGGTCGCGATCATCGCGGCGGGTTTCCACGCCTGGAACACGGGGGCAGTGGGTCCGCCGACGCACACAATGCAAGCTGCAGGCGCTGTGCCCATCGCCGGCTGGTTAATGCTGGTGGCGGCAACCGGCGCGTTGGTTCTGATGCACCGCAATCGCCTCTTGTCGCTGATCCTCATCGGTATTGTTGGCCTCATGGTCTCGATCGGGTTTGTGTACTTCAGCGCACCTGACTTGGCGATGACGCAATTCACTGTTGAGGTGGTGACCATCATCCTGCTGCTTCTGGCCCTTAATTTCCTGCCGAACCGTACGCCGGTGGAAAGCACGGTCTTACGCCGTGTCCGCGATGCCGGCGTGGCCGCTGCGGGCGGACTGGCGACTTTCGCATTGGCCTATTACTACCTTTTGCGTAACCCGGTCGGCACACCGATCTCAGATTTCCATCTGGCCAATTCCTACATGGGTGGTGGCGGCACCAATGTGGTCAATGTCATCCTTGTCGATTTCCGTGGATTCGATACTTTCGGCGAAATAATCGTGCTTGGCATCGCAGCCCTGCTGATCTTCGCGCTGACCGAGACCCTTCTGCGTGGACCGGTCCGTGAGCGGCTTCTGAACCGCAAGCCCGACCAGTCACGCGCAGGCGACGTGCATCCGATGATGATGGTCGTGCTGACACGGGTGATCATGCCGGTTGTCCTGTTGGTCGGGTTCTTTATTTTCTGGCGGGGCCATAACGATCCGGGTGGCGGGTTCATCGCCGGGCTGGTCGTCTCGATCGCCGTGGTGATGCAGTACATGGCAAGCGGCTTTACCTGGACCTCGGCGCGACTGAAATACCCTTATCACGGCGTGATCGGGGCTGGCGTTCTGATTGCCGGGCTGACCGGCATCGGCTCCTGGTTCGTGAGCAAGCCCTTCCTTACCTCTGCGTTCACCTACGTCCGCATTCCGCCCTTTGAAAAATTCGAATTGGCCACCGCGGCGCTGTTTGATCTGGGCGTGTTTCTGGCAGTTGTCGGCGCGGTGATGCTGTCGCTGGAAAGCTTCTCGCGTCTTGCGCGAACCGCGCATACGCCCGAAAGCGAGCATCCGATGGATATCGATCCATCGCGGGATGATCCGAAACCTGACGCGGCCGGATCCGCTAGGGCGGGCGTGTAATATGGAATTGCTCGTCGCTTCGGCCATTGGCTTCATGACCGCCGGGGGTCTCTACCTCATGCTGAGGTTGCGGACGTTTCCGGTGATCCTGGGGACGTCGCTGCTGACCTATGCCGTAAATGTGTTCCTTTTCGCATCTGGCCGCCTGACCGTGGGGGCTCCTCCGATCCTGCGCGACGAAGTTACCACCTACACGGATCCGCTGCCGCAGGCCTTGGTACTGACGGCCATCGTGATCTCTTTTGGTATGACGGCCGTTGTGGTGATGATTGGACTTGGGGCGTTTCTGGGAACCGACGATGACCATGTGGACGATACGCCCGCTGACCCGGACGACCTGACAGTGGGCAGATCATGAATCACTGGATCATCGCCCCCGTCGTTCTGCCCGCAATGCTTGCGCCTTTTATCGTTCTGGCCGCGCGATATCACATCGGCATTCAGCGTGCCTTCTCCGTTGCCGGGGTGCTGACGCTGATCGGAATTGCGCTGGGACTGGCCTGGCAAGTGTCCGACGGGTCGATCGTGCTTTACCAGCTTGGCGATTGGGCGGCACCTTTCGGCATCGTGCTGGTTGGCGACAGGCTGTCGACATTGATGGTTCTGCTGACGGCGGTGTTGGCCCTTTTCGTGCTGCTCTATGCGATCGGCTCTGGTTGGGACGATCGCGGACGGCATTTCCACGCGTTGTTCCAGTTCCAGCTGATGGGGATCATGGGCGCCTTTCTGACCGGCGACTTGTTCAACCTTTTCGTGTTCTTCGAAGTGCTGCTGATCGCCTCCTACGGATTGATGATCCATGCAGGCGGCAACGCGCGGCTCAAGGCGGGCGTTCAGTACGTGCTTTTCAACCTCATCGGCTCGACCCTGTTTCTTTTCGCGCTGGGGTCGATATATGCGGAGACGGGCACGCTGAACATGGCTGACCTTGCCAATCGCGTGGCGCTGATCGGCCCGGAGGAAACCGTGGGCATTCGCGTCGCCTCTGTGCTGTTGCTGCTGGTCTTCGCGATCAAGGCGGCGGTGGTGCCGCTGCATTTCTGGCTGCCGTCCAGCTATGCCGAGGCGCCGGCGCCCGTCGCGGCCCTGTTCGCGATCATGACCAAGGTCGGGGCCTATGCGATCATTCGTGTCTACACCATGATCTTCCCGCCTGACCTGGAAGTGACCTCGGGCCTGCATAATCTGTGGTTGCTACCTGCCGCACTGGTTTCTCTCGCCATCGGGATGATTGGCGTGCTCGCGGTCAAACGGCTGGACCGGCTGGTGGCCTTCTCGGTCATCGGGTCGATGGGCATGGTGATGGTGTCGATCTCGCTTTTCACCCCGGTAGGCATCGCAGCGGCGCTTTATTATATGGTGCATTCGACCCTGGCTGGTGCGGCGCTGTTCCTGATTTCGGACCTCGTGCGCACAGGACGGGCCAACCTCGACCTGACCCCGCAGCCGCCCGTGTCTGGAACTGCGCTAACGGCCGGGCTCTTTTTCGTTGGCGCGATTGCAATGGCGGGCTTGCCACCCTTGTCGGGTTTTCTCGGCAAACTGCTGGTGCTGGATGCCGCTGTCGGCACCGATCTTGTGATCTGGGTATGGGCGATCGTGCTGAGTGCGAGCCTGATCAGCATCGTGGGATTTGCCCGCGCGGGCAGCATGCTGTTCTGGAGGGCTCATAGTGTCGCGGCGCCAGAGAAGACACCGGCGATGCCTCGCCCGACGCCACTGTCCTATGTTGCCGTGGGCGGACTGATCTCGGTTCTGGTCGCCCATACGGTCTTTGCCGGGCAAGTGCATGCCTACACGACGACCATGGCCGCACAGCTGTTCGCGCCAGAGTCGTACATCTCAATCGTACTGGACACTCCCGGCAAGCTCAGCAAATCGAAGGAGGAGCATTGATATGGGACGCGCATTTCACTGGCTACTGCCGCATCCGTTCCTCACGCTTCTTCTGGCCGTCGTCTGGACGCTTTTGCAGAACGAGGTCTCCGCCGGGATGGTCGTCTTCGGGATCATCCTTGGGATCCTCATCCCCTGGGGGACGTCGATCTGGTGGCCGGACACGCCGAAAGGGTTTCGGCTGGGCAAGATGATCGCCTACAGCATCATGGTGATGTGGGATATCCTGGTCGCCAACGTGCAGGTTGCATGGATCGTCCTGACCGTCCCGAATTCGAAGCTGAAACCCGCCTGGATCGTGGTTCCCTTGGAACTGCGCCAGCCAGAAGCCATCACAGTGCTCGCCGGGACCATCACGCTTACACCCGGCACAGTCACTGCGGACCTTTCTGACGAGGGGCACAGTCTGCTGGTACATGTGCTGCACACGGACGACCCCGACGCCGTGCGGGACGAAATCAAGGCCCGCTACGAGCGCCGCCTGCTGGAGATTTTCTCGTGACGACAGCTTCCGGATTTCTGGAAATCGCATTGACCATCGCGTTTGTCGCGCTTGCGCTAGGTCAGATACTGTCCATGGTGCGGCTGGTGCTGGGTCCGACGCCCGGTGACCGGATCCTCGCTCTTGACACGATGGTCATCAACGCACTGGGCTTGGTGGTCGTGCTCGGCATCCAGTTGGGTGTGCAGATCTACTTCGAGGTCGCCCTCCTGATTGCCATGCTGGGTTTTGTTTCGACCGTCGCACTGGCGCGTTTCATCCTGCGGGGGGATATCATCGAATGACCGGTCAAATCATTGCAACCTATGCTGTTTCACTTTGCCTGCTGATCGGGTCGGGGTTTGTTCTGGTGGGGGTCGGTGGACTTCTGAAATTCAATGATCCGATGACCAGACTCCATGCCCCGACGAAGGTGGGGACTGTGGGGATCGGCATGCTGCTTTTGGCCTCGATGATCCAATCGATCGTTTTGGGCGAGGCGTCAATGCATGAACTGTTGATCATGGCGTTCCTGTTCGTCACGGCGCCAATCTCTGCAAACTTCGTTGCAAAGGTCAGCATCCATCTTCGAACCTGTGAAACCCCTCCGACCCCGCCGCGTGACGACACCTGGTCGACGCTGAATATCTCGGAAACGGATCGCGACGTCGAAGGTTTGCCCTGAAAAACGGCGTCGGCAGTAGGAAAGGCAGCTATGCGAAAGCTGCACTGCAGCACTACGGATCGGGTTGCACGGCTGCTTTGGGCCGTCCCTGAAGACGGCCCAAATCTCTTAGATTTCGATCGCCTCTGCGATTTCGAGAGCATCCTCAAGCTCGACTCCCAGATATCTGACCGTACTGTCCATTTTCGTATGGCCCAACAAGAGCTGGACCGCGCGTAGGTGCCTGTCTTGTAGATCTGCGTCACTTTTGTCCGGCGCATCGAGTGCATGCCGTAGGCGCTCGCCTCCAAGCCGATCGAGGTCACCCAATCCCGAACAATCCGCGCATATTGACGGGTCGAGATGTGAAGCCTTTCGTGAAAACGGCCAGGCCAGAGGTATTCGGATCCGATCATTAGCTGTTCTTGCATCCATCTGTCGAGCGCTGCCCGAGTGCCTTCTGATATCTCGAAGCGCACGGATTTCTGTGTCTTGCTTTGCAAGACGGACGCGCGTTCCTTAATCTGGCCGGACGCCATGACATCGACGACCGTCATTTTGACCAGATCACAGCCGCGCAACTTGCTGTCGATGGCCAGATTGAACAGTGCCAAGTCACGATGGTTCTCGGCCAACTCGAGCCGAACTCTTATCGCCCAAACGTGTTTCGGTTTGAACGGGCGCTTCTGACCAACGATGCGACCCTTGTTCCAAGCAGGGCGAAGTGCGCGAATGGCAGGTAAGTTTGGTGTTTCCATGGCTGATCCTCCGATCCGCCATACCCACCCATATCGACAACCCGACGTTGACAGCTCGCTGTATCATGAGATGCTGCCGCGCATCCGAGGGCGGCTGTGAGCCCAACTCGAAAGTGTCAACATGTTGCTGCGTGCGATCGCAGAAATCTTTTCGCTGCTTGCCGACTAAAGCCCGTGCCGACCCGACCGGTATTCCGAACTGCGGACATTCATGCAAACCGCAACTCTCAGGCTTTGTTGAAGAGCCTTCAGCAATTGCCATAGCGTTCCGCGATTTGCGGCAACCATCATCTATGGGCCATAAGTGCTGATCTCAAGAATCAGACAGTCAGCGTGTCTTTCATTTGAACCTCTTCATGGCGCTTTGGAACGAATTCGAGATATTGTCCCAAGCTGCTTGAAAGCCCTTGCTCATGTCGTCCCAAGCGTCGTCAGATGCCTGATGCGCCTCCTTCATCTTTGCTTGTCCCTCATCGCGTTGCTTTCGCAATACGGCAAGCTGCTTCTCGTATTCGATCTTCGCATCGGCCTGCGCTTCCTTGGCGCTCGCCTGCAGCTTATCTATCTCTGCGTTCCACTCATCGATGTTCGCCTTCATCTTCTCGACATATGCGTCACGGTCGCTCATGGCTTCAATCCTTGTTGTTAAGAAGCTGATGCTCGCACGTACCGCCAGCAGATACACCTGAAAACGCGAAACCGAAGCTCGAAATCGACCCAGCGTCGTCGCCGCATGTACAAGCCAAGAACCGGGGTGAAGGCCGCTTGGCGCGTCCATTTCACAGGCGCTGAGCAAAGCTGTCGGTCGCAGCATGCGCGACGGCAAGATCTGCAAGACTCATGAATCGGTGGGCGTTCACTCACCGGTCTTTTCTTCGCGCCTGCGGGTCTGGGGTGGTGACCGCGCTGGCATGACGAAAGTTGCTCCAGTATACAGACCGGGCGTCTACTTCCAGGACCTGGCTGCCGCCAATAGCGTTCTCGAAAAACGTCGGAGCAGGATTGTGCTTGGCGGACCGCAGCGAGGTAGGCGAATGTCTTCGAAAATCATCTGGCATCTATTGCGACAACTGCGCAAAGTTTGGGTCCGCGTCGCATCTTTCGCAGTGTTGGCAATTGTGACGGCAGGCGTTGCCCAATTGGTTGCGCCTTTAATTCCCTCGGCCTGGACAGTGAATATCGGCGCCGATTCAGTGGACCAAGTTCTCAGTATCGTCGCATCCTCGATGCTCGCCGTGACAACCTTCTCGTTGGCGATTGCCATCTCCGCGTTCTCGGCGGCTGCGAGCACCGCGACGCCGCGGGCGACGGCGCTGCTTCAGGAAGACCCAACCGC
>JBBKVT010000250.1:0-5032 GCA_037968535.1 Paracoccaceae bacterium | reverse complement strand
GCGCTTCGTGAAGCCTGCACCGTGAGCGTCGATACGTGGCAGATGCGCCCGAACCCGCGGCGCAAGATCCTCCGCGACATGACACCGGAAAGCGCGCTTCCCGATACCGAAATCAGCGCGGCGTTAAAAGGGGAAAGGTTTTGGTCCGCGGAGAATTTGCAGCAAATGATCGCGAACCCCGCCGAGCTCCAAACGCTGTCAAAGGTCGTGGCAACGCTTGAACTGGCGGGCCCCGCGGCGCCCGGTCACGCGCATATCATGGCGCTCAGCAGCAAACTGGACCGGTTGCGCCGGGAAAAGGCGACCGACGACTTGCTGGGTGATGGGTTTGTCGGGCGTGATGAGGAAATCGCTAGTCTTTTGCAAGCGCTCGACAGTCCGAAGCGCGCCGCGCCGTTGCGCACGCTACATATTCAGGGCCTGCCCGGCATCGGGAAGACATTTCTGCTTGAAGAACTGACCCGGCTTTGCCGGGACCGGCCCCGCATTGTGATGATCCGTCTCGACTTTGACCGGTCCTCGCTGCGCGACGGCGCGCCGGACGCTGTCTTTGATGAAATTTCGCGTCAGATTGGAACAGCCATTCCTGAAGTGGCGAGCGAGTTGCACAGCCTGCGACTGCGTTCCGCCGAACGGCGCACAAGGATCGCGACCCAGACCACGGCGTCTTTGCCTTTCGATCTATTACACCGGATGATCGATATCCTTGCCGAGAATGACCGGCAAATTCTGTTCCTGCTCGATACACTTGAGGTACTGCACGGATACGGGGCAACCTTCGTGACGCAACTCATGCAGAGCATCGACCGTTTCGCCGACAAGGAGCGCATCGACATCTGCGTGATCTCGGCGGGCCGAGGGACGATCTTTCCCAGAGACGACCCGCGGCTGATCAAACTTATCCACCTTGAAAAGCTGGATAACGACGTGATGGAAGCGATTTTGAGAAAAAGGAATGTTCTGGACGATCTACGGCGCCGGGTCATCGAGCTTTCGAACGGAAACCCGTTGCGTCTCATTCTGGTTGCCCGAGCTATTCAAGATGCCGACGGCGACAGTTCGCTTGGTGACAAGCAGATCCGCGATGCCGGAATCGGCTATCTCTATCGGGCGATCCTGTCGCGCGTGCCGAGCGAAATTCGCGAGATCGCATCCGACGGGCTGATCCTGCCAAAGCTTGGCAGCTTTGAATTGCGCGAGATTGTAGGGCCGGTGCTCGGCATTCCGATTGATGAAGAACGGGCATCGGGCGTTCTGGAAATGCTGGAAATGCAACGCTGGCTGGTCACGCGCACGCTTGACGGCGCTGTTAGTCATACTGATGAAGTGCGACGCGAGATACTCGAACTGACATACGCAGAAAGTCCTGAGAACACGCGCCGTATCAACGAACGAGCTGCCAAAGTGCTTGCCGGCACCAATCCCGCCCTCGCGCTGTATCATCGCTTGCAGTTGTCGCGCAACGACGGCGCAATACCCCCAGTCGATGCCGAAAGTGCACGGCAGCTGACTGATGACCTGTTGGAGGATTTGCCGGCAGAGGCACGGGACGCCGTATTGCGGGCGCGCGGCCAGCGCTCGCGCGTGGATGAGGCGCGAGAGGAGGCCGCCACTCAGGTCGCCAACTGGCTTCGAGTAGCCCAGTCCAAGGCTGCAGCTGCGCCGCCATTTTCGGTTTGGCTGCGCGCCAATCCGAAGTCCGCTGGCGCGCGGCTGATGATCGTAGATTATGACGGCGATGCGCCGGATCTTGACAGAGGCGGTCTTGCGGATTTGCGTAACATGCTGGACCTGAACGAACTGCGCGAGGCGACGCATCTTCTCAAGCAGCTGTTGACCCAGCCATTCCGTCTTGACGGCGAAGCTGGACTATTGGCGCTGACCCATCAGTGGAAGAGTGGCCATTGGTCTATGGCGCGAGTGCTGTTCGATCAGTTGCCCGACGATATGCTTGAAAAGACGGTCGAGCAGGATATCGGGCTGACCGGTCATACGCTCCTGGAGCTCTGGGCCGAATTCCGCTTCGACCGCCTTGTCACACGGTTGGAAGGCCCCGTCGTGATGAATGCCGTGCAGCATGCCCTCAGCCTGACGCAGCGCAGCGGCCTGCGTGACGGCGCGCTGGCTCTTGCTTATCTGGTAGCGGCTGGGGTCGACAAAGCCAGAGAACATGGTGGCATTGGCATGGTCGCGCGCTATTTCGAAGACCGCCAGGTGCAGTTCGAGCGGGATCCGGCCGAGCGCAGCAATGCGATGCGGGCAGAATACGGTTTGGAGTTCAAGCCCGGTCAGGGCGACCCAAATATCTTAAAACCGCCGGCTTTTTCGCAACTCCTGGCCCCCTTGAACCCCTATGCCGAACCTGTGCGCGCTTTGCTCGAAGTATTCTCGGAGCATCAATCAAAAAAGGTATTCCGTGATGTCAGAGCCTTTGGCGAAACACTTACAGAGCTGCGCAGCATATTTGCCCCCGAGGTTGACGGTGTGGCGGATGCGCAGGACCGTGCGAGCCCGCGTTCCGGCGAGGTCGTGGAGTTGCTGAACGCTCTGGGGCTCACAGCCGAATTCTGTCGGGGCTACAGCTTTTTCAGCCCGATCCCCGATTTGCCGACCATCGCACTCGCCGCCGAACGATGGCAGCAGGTGACACTTGGTCTTTGGAGCTATGGCCAGCGCCGTCCGGTTGGCTGGATAGAGACCACAGTCGACCCGCTAGTGGCGGAACGCGCGGAGCGTTTGCTTGGCGCACCTGACCCGGTGCGCGGGGCGCTCCGCATGTTGAACATCTGGTACGATCCGGTCGCGGACGCAAGTGCTGCCCAGTCGGCTATCCTGCGCACGAGGCTGGTTCGCCCATACGCGGCAATTGCCGGTCTGATGACACTGAACGAGCGCATTACCCATCTGCGGAAAGTCGGGCTTGCGTCGGTTCTGCAAGCGCCCGTGGCGGCGCTTTCGCAGATGGGCGTGAACGAAGACGAGATTTTCCAGGCCAGCGGGCCACCGATAGACCTTTGAAAACGGAGATTTGAAATGGGCAATCATGAAGAGGCAAGCCGCAGTCGGTTGGAGACAATGGCCGCTAGCGGCCAGATTGAAAAGGTGCGCGCGGTAATTGACGCAGCGCCGCCGGTACTGAAGGAACTGGGGGTCACGGCGGATCAGGCGGCGGCATTGCTCGACATGCCAACTTCCGGGCTGGAGGCTGCGGCAGGTCAGCCTTCGCGGCTGGAAGCCATTGTCCTGGCGGTGGGGCGGCCGCCGCTGATCGTGGAAAAAGGCGTGGTCCAGGGTAAGCACACCCTGAATTCCGATTTCCCGGCCAATATCGACGTCCTGATTTCGAAGGTAGAACCGTTTCTACCCTATGTTGGCCGCATCGAGTTCATAAATCACGACATGGCATGGGGCGGGACCGGCTGGGTTATCAAGGAGGAAACCGATCACCTTCTGGTTGCCACCAACCGCCATGTCGCCAAGATTGTGGCACAACGGACCTTCCGGGGCGACGGTGTCTTCATGTTCGCGCCCGCCAACGTGCCATATGGGGCCCAAGTGGATTTTGTCGAGGAGGTGAGAGGCGATCCGGATCCCGACGCAGTGTTTCGCATCGAGAAATTTACCTATCTGGCCGATGATACCGCTGCCGATGTCGCCATCGCCAGGATCCGCAAGCCATCGGATGATGCACCCTACAAGTTGCGCGCGCTTGACCTAGCTGAAAAGGATGGCGAGAACAACGATCTGGTCGCGGTGGTCGGCTATCCCGCGCGGGACTCACTACGCAATGACCCGAACCAGATGGAACGCTACTTTCAGGGGCTGTATGACGTCAAGCGCTTCTCACCGGGCATGTTGCAGGTGCAAAATGGTGTGAGCATTCTGAGCCATGACTGTACAACGCTAGGCGGCAATTCCGGAAGCCCGGTTATCCGGATGGAAGATGGCCGCGTCGTCGGACTGCATTTCGCCGGGCGTTTTGCCGTGGGCAATTCTGCCGTGCGGGTTAGCACGCTCAAATCCATCCTCGACGGTACGGTGCCTATCCATGTGCAGGGGACGGAACTCGCACAGCCCGAAGCCCCAGATGGCGCGCACGGCGCCGATCACTTTGCCGGGCGCGATGGCTACAATGCAGATTTCCTTCAGGCCGCATCTGTCCCGCTGCCCAAGACACCCGAGGGCATTGCGCTGTCTAAGCCGACTGATGGGACGGCTGAGCGCCCGCACGAGTTGAAATACCAGAATTTCGGCATTCTCTACTCCGGCTCGCTAAAAAGCGCGGTCCTCGCAGCGATGAACCTCGACGGGGCGCTGACCAGACCGCAAAAGCGCGGCAACGATAAATGGTTCTCGGACGGGCGCCTTCCTGCAGCCGAACAGCTTGGTAAGGAGGATTACGACGACCCGGAAATCGACCGCGGGCACCTTGTCCGGCGTGCAGCGACCAATTGGGGTGAAACCGAGGAACAAGCACAGCAGTCCAACGCTGACAGCTTTCACTACGTCGTCGCCAGCCCGCAGCACATGTCTTTCAACCGCAGTCAAAGCCAATGGCTGGGACTGGAGAACTATATCATGGGTAATGCTCGGACCCACGGTTTCCGCTGCTGTGTCTTCACCGGGCCGATTTTTGTCGGCACGGAGCCGCAGCTGAAGGACACTGGCTCTCCGATCCCGCTCAACTATTTCAAGGTTGTGACCATGCTGGCCGAGGCAGAGGGGTCACTGGGTATCTTGCGGCTTCATGCAACGGCCTATGTGCTAAGCCAGGGTCAGCTTATCCAGCGCCTGTTGATGGAACAGGGCGAGACGGAAAGCACCGAAGGCTTTGCGTTCGGTGAATTCAAGACGTTCCAAACCCGGATCAGCGACCTCGAAAAAATGAGCGGCTTCGATTTTGGGACGCTTAAGGACGCAGATCCGCTTGCGCGCCGCATAGAGGAGCTGGCAAGTGAAGGGCCCGCGCCAAAGACGGTCGTGACGGTGCACGGATACCAGAATATCGTTCTGTAGAGGTTGTGTTTCGACC
>JBBKVT010000249.1:0-3862 GCA_037968535.1 Paracoccaceae bacterium | reverse complement strand
GTTCGAGCGGGTCCTTCTCGCACGCAATCCGCTCAGCGAGGGCAATCATGATCACTATCGAGATTAGTTTGGTCTTCCGGCCGTGGATGCTTCACCCAAACAGTTCCGGGCATTCATGGGCGCATTTGTTATTCAGGATGATATAGACCAAGTGAAGCGTCGCCAGCCCCGCCAGCAAGCAGAAAAACGAGATATAGGCGAATTGCAGGAACGCGAGGTCGACTACCACCACCGCCACCAGCGTCAGGGCAAAGTGGCGGATATGCCGGTAGTGCGACAGGGCCGGAGGGAGGACGATCAAGACGCCGTAGATTACATTGGTCAGCCAGCGCGGCATCATGAAATCGAGCCACATCGACTTTTCATAGGCCAGCGACTGATTGTTGATCTCCACCACCACCATTGAGCTGTTCAGTCCGTGCGGGATATAGAGAAGCAACCCGAAGGCTAGCCCGACCAACGCGAAGATCAAGAACAGGCGCTTGCGTGGGCTGTCATCGGGCTTCAGCACATAGACCGAGAACGGGATCCAGATCGGCCACATGAACCAGGTGAAAAAGATGAATCCCATTGCCCCCCAGAGCACCGTGAACGGGTCATGCCGGTCATGCCCAGCCAGACATTGCCTTCCATGAACTGCTGCAAACCGGCAAAGAGCGGCATCAGCGCAATCGGGAGATAGCGCTTGTTGCGGCGCCAAGCGACGACAGAAATCGCCGCGCCGCCGCCGACCAGAAAGACGCTGGCCGCAAAGCTTACTTGGGCGGAGAGGCACATTTCGGCTCTCCTACTTTTGGGTTCGCGTTTGCCTTCCAGCACATATCACATCGCGGGTCCCCGCGCGACAGTGTCTGGGTTCTGGCGTAGTGGCCACGCCGCCCGTCACCGGCAATGATATCGGCGCCCGGCCAGTCGTATTGGCACCAGCTTGCAAAGAAGGCCTCCAGATCGCCACGATCTCCGCGTGCGGCCACGAGCGCGCGCACGAAGCTCTGCGGTGGGCAATGGGTGAAGTAGGTCACGATGTCACGACCATCCAGATGCGTCTCGACGGCGTAACCCGGCGCGCCCGGTGCGCTGAAGGGAAAGCGCAGCAGCGATCTGATCGTCCATCGCAACCGGCGCGCCGGATCACGGCTGACGACGCGGAACGGCCAGGACGACAGCCGGAGCATCCGTGCATAGACCACTCAGCCGACATCGCCGACCAGTTGCCGAGCCATCGCGGGCACGACGCCCTCGCCCAGCAAGACCCGATAGGCGGCACTGGTGAACACCGCCAGTTCGACCATCAGCCGATTGCCGAAACTGGGAAGTGCTGTCCGATCGGCGATCTGGCGCTGTGATGCGGCCTCTACGGCAAGCTTGCCCATAAAACGGGTCAGATCGGACTTGAGCCAACGCACATTTCGGCCATCCGCATATACAATCTCGCGCGACAATAATACGTCGCCAGCGGCGCCACTGAGGAGCCCAAGCACGATCCGGCGAACCGCGGGAAGAAGGATGGCCTTGCTGGCTTTGCTGTCGGGATTCAAATGACCTCCTATCTGCACCTGTTCCACTTATGCCGGCGACACCGCTCTAAGGGGAAGCAATAGCCATTAATGCGCGATCAGTTTCTCGATGTTTTCCGGAATATCCTCGTGGGAGAACTTGGCCTGTTCTTCGGCATCGTGAACAAAAGCGATTATGCCGGCCAGCTCCTGCCCGGTCAGTTCGATTGGCGCGCCCAGTTCCTCGCGTTGCATCGTCATCATCGCTTCGGCACCGCGCCACATGCGGGCTGCAAATTCGAAAGGATTCATTGGACCTTTTATGAATTCAGCGCCCAACACCCGCGCATCTTCTCCGCCAATGCCATTGACCGAGTGACAGACAACACAGCCTTTGGAGGCAAACAGCGCCCGGCCGTTTTCAGAGTCCATCTGCGGCACCGTCAATCCGCGGCGAATCATGTGATTGTCTGCCATTGCGGCAGTGCTGTTGGTCAAAGTAATTGTTACCGCCGCGGCAGCCCCCAGAAGTCCTGGTTTTTTCGTGCCATTGTCTTTCCTTTCTCATTTGGGATCGGTTGCAATTAACGTCCCGGCGCCTCCTAGCAGAAGCTGCTCGGCATCCGCCAGGCGACCGATTGCGGCAACGCCGCCGCCGCTGGCGAACTCGGCCGCTGCGCGCAGTTTGGGTGCCATCGAACCTTCGGGAGCGTCAAGCTTGAGCGCTTCCTCGGGCGTGACCCGCGCAATTCTTGTAGCATTCGGTTCGCCGAAATCGCGGTAGACGGCATCGACATCGGTGAGCAACAGCAATGCGTCCGCCTTGAGTGAGCGCGCCAGAAAGGCGCTTGAGGCGTCTTTATCGACGACGGCCTCGATACCGATGAGGCTGCCATTGGCGTGGCGGATCACCGGGATGCCGCCGCCGCCAGTGCAGATCACAACAACGCCTGCATCGAGCAGCAACTCGATCACCCGCGTGTCGGGGATCTCGACCGGTTTGGGCGAGGCCACGAAGCGCCGCCACTTGTCACCATCCGGCGCGATCCGCCAGTCTCGCGCTTTTGCCAAAGCCTCGGCCTCGGCGCGGGCGTAAACCGGGCCCACGGGTTTGGTAGGGTTCGCAAAACCCGGATCACGCGGATCGACCACCACCTGGGTCAACAGCGTCGCCACCGCGCGATCATGTCCCAGGGCATTCTCCAACTCCTGCTCGATCATGTAACCGATCATCCCCGCCGTCTCGGCACCCAGAACGTCCAGAGGATAGGCCTCATCAGGCTTGTAGGCCGCGCCTTGCAGCGCCAAAAGGCCCACCTGCGGACCGTTGCCATGGGTGATCACCAGCCGGTGACCCGCCCGTAGGATTCCCGCCAACGCCTTGGCCGCCGCTGTCACATTGACGCGCTGCGCCTCAGCCGTTAGCGGCTGACCGCGCTGCAAAAGCGCATTGCCCCCCAAAGCTGCGACAACCAGCATCTCTAGCCCCCCAATGTGGCGACAAGAACCGCCTTTATCGTGTGCATCCGGTTCTCGGCCTGATCGAAGACGATCGAAGCCGGACTTTCGAAGACCTGGTCAGTTACCTCCATTGCAGAGATACCGAATTTCGCTTCGATGTCCTTGCCAACGGCGGTTTCGGTGTTGTGGAACGCGGGCAGGCAATGCATGAATTTCACGCGCGGATTGCCGGTTTTCTGCATCACTTCGGCGTTGACCTGATAGGGCATCAGCAGCTCAATCCGTTCGGCCCATTTTTCCTTAGCCTCGCCCATAGACAGCCAGACATCTGTATAGACGAAATCGACGCCCTTGACGGCCTTGTCCACATCTTCGGTCAAAGTCACTCGTGCTCCGGTCTCGGCGGCGATGGCCTGCGCTTCGGCTTGGATCTCTTTTGTGGGCCAGCAGGCTTTGGGTGCGCAGAGCCGCACATCCATGCCCATCTTGGCACCGCCGATCAGCAGACTGTCACCCATGTTGTTCTTGGCATCTCCCAAGAACGCATAGGCGATTTCGCGCATAGGTTTGTCGCTGTGTTCTGACATGGTCAGGAAGTCGGCCAGGATCTGCGTCGGGTGAAATTCATCCGTCAGGCCGTTATAGACAGGGACACCGGAAAACTCGGCCAGCTGCTCGACGATCTTCTGGCCAAAGCCACGATATTCGATGGCATCATAGACCCGACCCAGCACGCGGGCGGTGTCCTTGACGCTTTCCTTGTGGCCGATATGGCTGCCCGATGGCCCGAGATAGGTGACAGTCGCGCCCTGATCGTGCGCCGCGACTTCGAATCCGACACGGGTGCGCGTGCTGTCTTTCTCGAAAATCAGCGCAATCTCTTTGCCCTTCAGCCCCGGCTGTTC
>JBBKVT010000248.1:0-3285 GCA_037968535.1 Paracoccaceae bacterium | reverse complement strand
GGCCTGCACCGCCGCCAACCGGATCTACGTCCATGCCGATGTCGCCGAAGCCTTTGTCGAGAAATTCACCGCCGCCATGGGCGCACTGAAGATGGGCGACGGGTTGCAGGACGGCATCGACGTCGGCCCGCTGGTCAACGCCGACACCCGCGACAAGGTCGCGGCGTTCGTCGCAGATGCGGTCAAAAAGGGCGCCAAAGTACATCTGGGTGGCGAAACGCCTTCAGGAACAGGATATTTCTACCCCCCGACCGTACTTTCGGATGTGCCAACAAATGCGGACTGCGTGCATGACGAGATTTTCGGCCCAGTCGCGGCGATCCAGTCATTCACCGACATCGAAGACGTCATCACACGCGCCAATGACACTGAATACGGGCTGGTAGCTTATGTGTTCACCGAAAATATGAAGCGCGGCATGCAAGTTTGCGAGCGATTGGAATACGGCATGGTCGGTCTCAATCGCGGTTTGGTATCTGATCCCGCCGCGCCATTTGGCGGGGTCAAGCAATCGGGGCTGGGACGCGAAGGCGGCCATGAAGGGATGCTTGAATTTATGGAAACCCAATACATCTCGGCGAGTTGGTGAGGCTATGACCTATGTCGCCAGCCCTGCCACACGTGCCTATGCCGGTCAGAAAGGTGTCGATTTAGATGCCCTTGCCCGGGACACTGGACGCTCGAATATCGCTCGTGAAGACATCGATCAATATTCCAACAGCAAAACCCATCCCATGGTGCGGGCGGACAAATTTGCCGAGGCGTCACGCTATTGGCAGGTGGATCACGCGGCCTATGGACCAATTCGCTACGAGCCCCGAACACGGATGGCGCAACTCACTACCGCCAATCTTGGTGCCGCCAATACCATGATCCCGCAGGTTACCCACCATGACCGTGCCGACATGCGTGCAGTGAACAGTATGCGCCAAGCGCTATTCGACGAAGCTGCGGAGCGCGGCGTCAAGCTGACGGCGCTTGCGTTTCACGTAAAGGCGCTGGCCCGGTGTCTGTCGGAATTTCCGCATTTCAATGCTTCACTCGATGCAGACGGATCGGCGCTGATCCTGAAAGATTATGTTCATATCGGCATTGCGGTGGATACCACCCATGGACTGACTGTACCGGTCATCCGCGATTCTGACCGCAAGGGTTTGTGGGCCATTGCCGCCGAGATTGCCGACCTTGCGGCCCGCGCCCAAGCCCGGAAGATCAGACCGGACGAGATAGGTGGCGGCTCGATGACGATCTCGAATCTCGGTGGCATTGGCGGCTCTGCCTTTACGCCAATCGTGAATCCCCCCGAGGTCGCGATTTTGGGGCTGACGCGGACGGAAATGGCGCCAGTCTGGAATGGCGACGTGTTCGAGCCGGTGCCGATGTTGCCGCTAGATCTCAGCTACGATCACCGGGTCATAAACGGGGCCGCGGCAGCGCGATTTCTTGCAAGGTTTGCGGCGCTGATTGAAGACACGCGAAGAATGGTGTTGCCCCAAACGCAGCTTTCTTGAGTTGATACCGGGATGACAGAAATGAACCCCTTCCAGCTGAGTGGCAAAACCGCACTTGTCACCGGCTGCAGCCGCGGGATCGGGGCGGCAATCTGTGCGGCTTTGGCGCGGGCCGGTGCGGACCTTATCGGCATTTCCACCAGCCTTCCGGTAGAGGGTGGCGCGGTCGGCTGCCAAACTAGAGCGGCAGGACGGACGTTTGAAAGCCTGACCTGTGATCTTGGTGACCGAGCTTCGATTTCCGCGTTGTTGGATCAGTTCAAGGATCGCCGCATAGACATCCTCGTCAACAATGCAGGCATCATCCGCCGAGCCCCCGCTGTCGAACATTCAAACGCCGACTGGGATGCGGTCATGGCGGTGAATCTCGACGCACCCTTCATCTTGACCCGTGAAATCGGCAAACGCATGGTAGCGCGCGGGTCGGGCAAGGTGATCTTCGTGGCTTCGGTCCTCAGCTTTCAGGGTGGTCTGACTGTGCCGGGATACGCGGCTTCAAAAGGCGCTGTCGCACAGCTTGCCAAAGCTTTCGCAAACGAATGGGCGGCGCACGGCGTCAATGTCAACGCCATCGCGCCGGGGTATGTCGCCACTGACAACACTGCCGCATTGCAAAACGATCCCGAGCGTGAAGCGGCGTTGCTGGCCCGCGTCCCGGCCGCGCGCTGGGGCACCCCGGACGAAATTGCCGACCCGGTCGTGTTTCTTGCAAGCGACGCATCCCGGTTTGTCCACGGCACCATTCTTGCCGTAGACGGCGGCTGGCTGGGGTGTTGAGCAGAGCGCGCGTGGTCTCTGACTGTGGGCCGTCATACTAGCTGGTCGCTGTCAATGCGCCTGACCTTGCAAAGTATTGCATCTCGCAAATCATTTGCTCCACGCTAATAACTTCGCAAAAATCCAGAAAACAAGGCGAACCTGAGACATGCGCCTTGATAAGCTGCGCTACCTCTATCGCTTTGAGATCAGTAAACCCAGATGATGCCCCGCCGCCGAGCAGAAATTGCCGTAGCTCTGATCGGACGGTCCAGCTTTGATGCGCCCGGATCTGGCTTGGTCACTATCGTTTAATTGAACCAGAAACTGGTTCATCAGCGCATGAGAAAAGCAGACCGCGGCCGTCGTTCCAGTGTGTCTGAAAGACAGGTCCACGGTGCGGCCCGCGGCCCAGTTCGCCTTGAGGTTGTCAGTGATGCCAAATTTAAGACGCGCCAAGGGATGAGTCATGTCGTCGTCCAGATCTGACGCGCACTCGTTGCTACTTTCCCGAGCAGACCAAGATTTATGGATGGTTTAAATTACCGCCGTAGGGGCGGCGATGGGACATAAAGGCTGGAACGTTGCCCTTCGGTCCGATGGGTAGACGAGGTTACAGGGATCTTTGCAGTCTCAGCGTATGGCGTGAAGGTATGCTTCCGTACCGGCAACGGTTGATGTTCCGGTTGCAGAGCAATCGTTTGCGGCAATGACATCGATTCAGAACGCCTCCGACTCCCCATTGGTGCCACAATCGCGATGCCGCGCTCAATCTCACCCAGTGACAACGATACCCGCGATCAGGCATCCAGACCCAGTCCAATGCCTGGCAGGCTGCTGAAGAAATCATCCCGGCTCGCAGACGAAAGCAGTGTCGTCGCCCATGTGGAAGTAGAGGAGGCCGACGAGCCGTCCGGCGGTTCCCATGGCGACCCGGCCGCGGCCGGAGCGTTCGTCGCCTTCATCGACGCCCTCCCAGGAGAACTCGGCGATCGGTCCGCCGGCGCTGGCGTCATAG
>JBBKVT010000247.1:0-2992 GCA_037968535.1 Paracoccaceae bacterium | reverse complement strand
TGACCTGCCCCATCTCAGTGCCGGTGCTCAGGTTCAGCCCCTGAATATCAAGCACGTCAAAGCCCTCTTGAAGTAGGAACTCGGCCTCTGCCGTGTTGACCTCATCGAGATAGGGCGTGCCCACCACGATCTTCTTCGCCCCAAACTCACGCAGGGCGTCCAAGACGCCAGTGACCAGACACATCGGCTGCGACCACGGGGCACCCTTGCGTATTTCCGTGAATATCCGCTCTTCACCGATCACAATCGACCCCGAAGTGCAGCTATAGCTGATCACATTCGGCTTCAGATCTGGCTGTATTCGTGATGCCGCATCGGCCATATGCTCGATATGGCGGGAAAGCGTTTCCTTGGTGGTGTAATCGTCGGTCTTAAGGCGGGTGATATGCACGCCAACGCCCTCGGGTGCCATGTCATTGAAATCCGCTTCTGCCGCAAGATCGGTGGACATCAGAATAAACCCGAGCCGGGCGCGGTGATGACGTCCGCCGCCCATTTCAGGTGTGCGCGGGTCCGAAGTGATAATCTGGCCAGATTGATACATCAGATAATAACCTCTTCTAGAGATTTCGGGTGGATTGTTAGTTGCTCGTAGCCGGTCTCAGTGATGATAAAGCTGTCGCCAACTTGGGCGCGGAACGTCGCAACCGAGACAGAGCCGTCGACAGCTAAGACCATGCCAGGCTGCAAGATCGTCGTGTCCCCGGTCACAAGTTGCGGCGCCTCAAGGAAGCTGAACCCCGTGGCCCTGCCACAGCGGAACGGAAATTCGTAGCCCGCTTCCTGAATGACCTCGGCATAGGCCGCATGCACGCTTTCCGCCGTCACTCCGGGGTGCAAGGCGTCAAGGGCCGCTTTCTGGCTCGCCAAGGCCACTTCATAGACAGCCACTTGCGATTTATCGGTGATTTCGCCGATCCAAAAGGTGCGGTCGAATCCGAGCTTGAAGCGATGGAAATTGGTCATACCGCAAAAGCAAAGGAAGACCGGCTCGCCATGACGCATGATCCGGGTCGAGGCGCGGTGATGTGTTTTGATGATGTCGCGGCCCGAGGCCATGATCTGCAGGAAATGCGTATTGGGCGACATATCGCCATCGGTGTAATGCGCCGCCAGAAGCTCCGCCGCTTTACGAGTGCCCGCCTGAGTCGTGGCAATCGCCACCTCAAACTCCGGCACGCCATCACCAATAGCAGCCCGGCCCGCCGCCATCATGGCCGTGGCCACCTGCCCTGCATGGCGCGCCAACTGCAGTTCTTGCGGCGACTTGATCATCCGCATTGCGGCGAGGATTGGGGTCGCATTGCGGAGCCTCTCCGTGCCGACAAGCTCATTCACATAGGCGCGGACCACGGGCGGCATGTGGTCGGGCTCGATTGCGACGTGCCGTGCCGTTTTTAAAGCGGCCGGCAACTCTTCGCGCCATTCAGCGCCAATCCCGTCATTCCAGGGCGCAATCCGATCGACCCGCGCGGCCGCTTGGGCAGTATTCAGATCGATCGTCGGCGTGATCAGCAGTGTCTTGCCATCTTTCGGAACAACCAAAATGGTTGGCCGACCGAATTCCATATGCAGATAGTCGTAATAGCCCGTCAGATAGTAGACATTGTCGTCATCGGTGATCAGCGCCACGTCGATGCCGGCTTCAGAAAGCCTATTCTGGAACCGTGTCAGTCGTTCAGTGAACATGTGACCTCTCTTGCGCGAACGAGCCGTATGGAGGGTTTGCTGGTCCCCACACGCGCTGAAATGATGACCAAGACTAGGGTCTGCGCCGGGATTTCTAAAGTGACATATGTTGCCGATTTATGATAACCACAAGTTATGAAAAACTATCGCCGTTCGTTACCGCCCCTCGACTATCTTTTGTTTTTTGAAGCCGCAGCGAGGCATAGCAGCTTTACGCGCGCAGCAGCCGAGCTGAATGTCAGCCAGGCGGCGGTCAGCAAACGCGTAAAGGTTCTAGAGGACTGGCTGGGGATCACGCTGGTGAACAGGCGTGGCCGCAACATTACCCTATCACGGAACGGCAAAACACTCGCGACGAACACGGCAGAGGCACTGGACTACTTAAACACCTGCCTTGTTCAAATGCGTCGGGCAACTTCCGGAGAGTGGCTGTCGCTGGCAGCGAATGTCGCGGTATCACAATTCTGGCTAACGCCACGCATCAACGAATACTTGCTTGGTCGCGACGCGGTTCCGGTCACGATGACGGCGTCCGACAAGGATGTGGACCTGTTCGCCCTGGAAACCGACGCGATCATTTTCTACGGAACTGACATTCCTGCAGGTTGGGATGGATCGCGCTTGTTCGAGGAAATATGGCTGCCGGTCGCCGCTGAGGCCCAGGCAAGGCAGGTTCGCGAGTTGGGGGGAGCAACGTTGCTCGATTTCAATAAACTCACGCCGAAATGGATCAACTGGCCTGACTTCGCCGAGCTGACGGGGCACTTGGAACTCATTGACGCACCGAGGGTCAATCTCGGGTCATACAGCAGCACGCTCGACACCGCGATTCGCGGAAAGGGAATCGCGCTGGGATGTCCCGAAGTCCTTCATTACGAGATCGAAGCGGGTCGACTGGTTCCACTTTACGACTATCAACTGAAGACGGGCCGCAGCTATTTCGCGATCTGGCGAACGGGCAACATGACGGAGCGGATCCGTGAGCTTTTGGACGTGATCGGGATCCGGTGCTGACCCAGCTCCAGCGGATCAGATCGCTTCCTTGACCGCGCTCAGGAACTGCTGAGTCCGCTCGCTCTGAGGGTTACCAAATAGTTCCGAGGGCGCCCCCTGTTCTTCGATCTTTCCGCCGTAGAAAAAACAGACCCTGTCGGAAATATCGCGGGCAAAGCCCATCTGGTGGGTGACCATCAACATTGTCAGGTTATGTTCCGAAACTAACTTGCGGATGACGTTCGTTACCTCGCCGATGACCTCCGGGTCGAGGGCTGAAGTCACTTCGTCAAAGAGCATCACCTTCGGA
>JBBKVT010000246.1:0-5275 GCA_037968535.1 Paracoccaceae bacterium | reverse complement strand
GCCGCCGGCCGTCCGAATTGGGAAGCGGCAGGCGTGACGATCACACCGCATGTCCACGACTACGAGGCGATGAAGATACGGGTGCTGAACGGCGGTCATGCGATAATCGCCTATGCGGGCGGGTTGGCGGGCATCGAATTTGTGCACGACGCGATGACCAATCCGCTGATCGAGGCATTCTTGCGCAAGGTCGAGACGCGCGATGTCCTGCCACATGTGAACCCCGTCGGCGCACTATCGCCGCAGGATTACCTTGAACAGACGATCAATCGGTTTGCCAATCCCGGCGTCGCCGATACGATCACGCGTCTCTGTCTGGATGGGTCGAACCGACAGCCGAAATTCGTCCTGCCGTCGGTGCGCGATTCTCTGGTCAAGGGACAGGATCCAACCGGGCTGGCGCTGGTTTCGGCAATGTGGTGCAGGTATTGCCTTGGTCGCACCGATGCCGGCGCCGAAATTGCGCCGAACGATCCGAACTGGTCGGCATTGCAGGACGCGGCCCGGCGCGCTGAAACCGACGCTTCGACGTGGCTGGATCAGGACGACATCTACGGCGATCTTGCTGGATCCGCCGCATTCCGATCGGCCTTCACGGCAGCGTATGACAACGTCCGGCGTAGCGGAGCGTTAGGTGCCGTGAAAGAGTACCTGAACGGCTAGGGCGCGATTTTCGCGGCACGCCATTCCGCGGCGATCAGCCCGCCAGATCGAACCACATTTGGCCGTTCCGGTATCAAGGCCGCGCCGTCGGTGCTTGATCGGCGGCCTGGTTCGTCAGTTGCTCCAGGATGTGCCGCGCCTCTTTTTCCGGGTCTTCGTAGCGGCGCGATGTTCCGGCACGGCGATACCAGTAGTCGGAATTGGATCTGTCGCCCTCGATCCAGTGGGCCAAAGCGTGCACCCGATCGTACGCGGTCTCGCCTTCAGCGCCTTGGCAAAGCGCGTGCGCCTTTTCCCATTCCGACCCCGTCTGCCAGCCGCCTTTTCCCAGCCACCAGAGTGCGGCCATCGGTTCGGTGACGCCATCCGGTGGCGCTTCGGCCATGCGGTTGTCAAAGAAATCTCTCACCTAGAACTCCGTACTCGATTGCTGTTACGCCAATTTGCCCCTAGCGCACTTTCGGCATTGCGCCTGCCATCCGCACGCGCGTTTTACACCGGCCATTTTGCGCCTATAGTCGCCGCGAAAAGGCAGGTAGCGGCAGTATGGCGAAAACGCCCCGAAAAACCAGATCGTTCAACATCGTCATCGTCGGCCAACACGGTCGGCTCATGTACGAGGCGGTTCTTTTCGCCGCGTCGCTGCGACACTCCGATCCTGAATTCGCGGGTCGACTTATAGTCGCCGAACCGCAGCCGGGACCGCTTTGGAAGAACGATCCGCGGATCAGGGACGCGGCTGTCCGCGACCTTCTGACCAACGAACTAGAGGCAGAGATCCTGCCTTTCGACACCCGCCATTTCGGTGATGCCTATCCCTACGGCAACAAGATCGAGGCGATGCTGGCTTTGCCTGAAGGCGAACCGTTCGTGTTTTTCGACACCGACACGCTGGTCACGGGCGCGCTGTCTGCGGTGCCGTTCGACTTCGACCGGCCATCCGCCTCGCTTCGGGTCGAGGGCACCTGGCCGCAACCGGATCTCTACGGTCCCGGCTACGCCGGTATCTGGAAATCGCTCTATGACCGCTTCGGTCTGGATTTTGAAAGCACGCAGGATTTGTCGCAGCCCGACGAGTACTGGCGGCGTTACCTTTACTTCAATGCCGGCTGGTTCTTCTATCGCTGCCCACAGGAATTTGGCCAAAGGTTTCTGGATTACGCGCTGTCGATCCGATCCGATCCCGGCGAGGCGCTGGCAGCGCAGGTGCTCGACCCGTGGCTGGACCAGATCACGCTGCCGCTGGTCATTCATTCCCTCGGCGGTGGGCGTCGGACGATTCCCGACGGCCTGCTGGATGGGCAGGTCACCTGCCACTACCGGACGTTTCCGCTGCTCTACGCCCGCGAAGCGGACCGCGTCATTGCGCTTCTTGAACAGGTGAGCACCCCCAACAAGGTGAAGAAGGTCCTGAAGGAATACGAGCCGATCAAACGGACGGTCTATCAGAACCGCGGCGCAAAAGTTCGTGCACTCTTTGACCGCGACGATCTTCCGCGCCGCGAACAGGTCATTCGCAACCGCATCAAGAAGGCAGGGTTCTGGATGCGATAGTCAGGCCTGCCAGCGCTGTCGTTTCTTTTGAGATCATATATCCTCGCCGAAGACTTGCTGGCGACCGAAGCGCGCAGGCACTGACGGATGCCGGTTGCGCGGGGGCCCGCCCAAGCCTAAACCTGACGCAAAGTCACCAAAGGAAATAACCCATGCCCGATGACGCCCCTACCTATGGTTTCGACACGCTCCAAATCCACGCTGGCGCCCGTCCCGATCCTGCCACCGGATCGCGCCAGACTCCAATCTACCAGACCACGGCCTATGTGTTCCGCGATGCCGAACATGCGGCCGCGCTGTTCAACCTTCAGGAAGTTGGCTTCATCTATTCGCGGCTGACCAACCCGACCGTCGCGGTGCTGCAAGAACGTATTGCTACGCTCGAAGGCGGCGTCGGTGCGGTCTGCTGTTCATCGGGCCATGCGGCACAGATCATGGCACTGTTTCCGCTGATGGGTCCGGGCCGCAACGTCGTCGCGTCGACCCGACTTTACGGCGGAACCGTCACCCAGTTCGGCCAAAGCATCAAACGCTTCGGCTGGTCGTCCAAGTTTGTCGACACCGACGACCTCGATGCCGTCAAGGCCGCGATTGACGAAAATACCCGCGCGCTTTTTTGCGAGTCGATCGCCAATCCCGGCGGCTACATCACCGATATCGACGCGATGGCGAAGATCGCGAACGACGCGGGCATTCCGCTGATCGTCGACAACACGTCGGCCACTCCTTATCTGTGTCGCCCGTTCGAGCATGGTGCTTCACTCATCGTCCATTCGACCACCAAATACCTGACCGGCAACGGCACCGTGACCGGCGGTTGCGTCGTCGACAGCGGCACCTTCGACTGGTCGGCCAGCGACAAGTTTCCGTCTCTGTCCGCCCCAGAACCCGCCTATCACGGCCTGAAATTCCACGAAACCTTCGGTCCGCTTGCCTACACGTTCCATGGCATCGCGATTGGTCTGCGCGACCTCGGCATGACAATGAATCCGCAAGCCGCACATTACACGCTGATGGGAATCGAGACTCTGAGCTTGCGGATGGAGCGCCATGTCGCCAATGCCAAAAAGGTGGCCAAATGGCTGGAGGATGATCCGCGGGTCGAGTCGGTGACTTACGCAGGCTTGCCGTCTTCGCCCTACTACGACCGGATCGAAAAGATCTGTCCGCGCGGCGCCGGAGCCTTGTTCACCTTCGCGATCAAGGGCGGCTACGAGGCTTGCGTCAAACTGGTCGATGCAGTCGAGATCTTCAGCCATGTCGCCAATCTCGGCGATACCCGCTCGTTGATCATCCATTCCGCCTCGACGACGCATCGGCAGTTGACGGAAGATCAGCAGAAAGCGGCAGGCGCGGCCCCGGACATGGTGCGGCTTTCGATCGGGATCGAGGATGCCAACGATCTGATTGCCGATCTTGATCAGGCCTTGGCCAAGGCAACAGCCTGATTGCAACGGATGGGGCGGCGAACCGGCCGCCCCATCCGGCGCTATTCGACGATCTCGAACTGGACAGTGACCTGCGCGGCAATGGAAACCTCGCCTTCCGCAACCGGCACTGCGGACTCCATCACCATCCCGCTTCGGGCGAACATCGGCGGCGGCAGCCCGCCCATGTTTTCAGAAAGTTCGGCGATTGGTCCAAGCGTCACACCGGCCGCGGCCGCATAAAGTTTCGCCTTGCGCAGCGCCTCGGCCACCGCCTTCTTGCGAGCCTCATCCATCACCGGATCAGGGTCCTGCAGGCCAAAGCTCAGGCCGTTGAAGGTATTTGCGCCATTGCGCACGACGTCATCCAGAATACCACCCAGAGCCTCCAGATCGCGCACCCGGACCGTCACCTGGTTGGTGGCGATGAAGCCAACGATCCTGGATGTTCCGTCGGTGTTGTTCTGCGCCCAATTCGGCGACAACGACAGCCCGCTGGTTTGCACATCACGGGCTTCTACGCCCGCTACGGCCACACGCTCCAGTACCGCCGCGGTCGCTTCGGTGTTGGCGCTCAGCGCGTCGGCGGCGTCTTGGGCCTCGGCTGTCACGCCCAGGCTGATGGTCGCTATGTCGGGCGCAATTTCAACACTGCCCTCGCCGGTTACGATGATGCGCCCCGCCGCCTCGGCGCTGAACCCGATGGGCAGAAGACAGAGCGCCGCGATGATTGGTCTCAGTTTTTTCATGATTGCTCCTCGGCAAGTCCTTGCCGACCGTGGCTTTTTTCACCGCATCCGGCAACTCCGTCATTCGGCCTTTGTCTTTCCTTAGGCGGAAACCTGCTATAGACTCGGGGCAATGGCAGGGTAATCCTGCCGACGACCGAGCACCGTGATAGAACCGCAGGATGAAGCCCAATTTTGCCCTGAACCTTAGCTTTGACGGAATCAGCCTTCTGATCCGCGCCAAGGGCGGCTGGCGTGTTGTGGGTGATGTCGATGTCGACGACCCTGATTTGACGGAAAAGCTGCGATTCCTGCGCAGAACCGCGACCGAAATGGCCGGGGGCCAGTTTGCGACAAAGCTGGTGGTCCCGAATTCCCAGATTCTGTTTCGCGACGTGATGGCCGACGGCGATACGCCCGGCGCCCGGCGTATCGCGATCCGAAAGGCGCTCGACGGCACCACCCCCTATGCTCTCGACGACCTCGTCTTCGACTGGAGCGATGCAGGCAATGGTCTGGCCAAGGTCGCGGTGGTGGCTGCGGTCACGCTGCAAGAGGCCGAGGATTTTGCCGTGGAACATCGGTTTAATCCGGTGTCCTTCGTTGCCAATCCCGATCAAAGCGATTTCAAGGGCGAGCCATGGTTCGGAACGACGCGGCAGGCCAAGGGGCTATTGCCGACTGGCGAAAACGTCGAACGCGATGATCAGCCGTTGACCATCATTGGCCCCGCTCAGGTCCCCACGCCGTCACCCGATACCGCTGCGGACCTGGAAACCGTTGCCGAACAGGCGGAGGATATCTTCGACGAGACTGCCCAAGCGCCGATAGTCGCGCCGCCGCCCCAGATTCTGACCCTGCGGCCGGTCGCCGAAAACGCAGTTAACGCCGGCGCGGGTCCGC
>JBBKVT010000245.1:0-8124 GCA_037968535.1 Paracoccaceae bacterium | reverse complement strand
TCATTCTACTTGCGGCACTTCAGCACTTACGCAAGCTACTACGCCGGGTTGGCCGGTATCATAGCAGCGATCTACTTCATGTATCTCGCGGCATTGGTGCTGATCTTCGGCGGCGAGCTCAATCGGGCGATCAAGATCCGTCATCTGGCACGCGCTCTGAGCGATGGCGAGGGGCCGAGAACCGAACCCCATTCGTGAACGGCCCTCGTGGCGCCCAAGGCAGGCAGCCTGCCCGTCAACCGCAATGCGCCGCTCGCGGAGCGTGGGGGGGCGCTGATACCACAGCGGCAGTTCGAGCCGCGCGAAATCGGTGATTTGGCAAATGACGGTAGGTTTGCCGGGTTATCGGCCCCAGCTTTCGCTCAGCCACCCTTCCCGAACCCGTGCTATGCTTCTGTTCACGCGGAAACGCCGACCCGAAAGGACCGCATGCGCCAGATCGCCTACCATATCCGCGTCACCGGCCATGTGCAGGGTGTCGCCTACCGCGCCTGGGCCCGTGCGGCCGCCGAAGAGCTTGGCCTGCGCGGCTGGGTCCGCAACCGCGAAGACGGATCCGTCGAGGCGCTGGTTGCGGGGCCGGAGGCGGCGGTCGAGGCGATGGTGCTGGCGATGCGCGAGGGGCCGGGGGCGGCCCGGGTGACAGATGTCTGGACAGATGTGGTGGAGGCGCAAGGGGTCGAGGCGGGGTTTCGGATTACGGGGTGATGGGGGCGAAGGACAAGACAAAACTGTCTTTGCCTACAACCGATCCGCATTCACTGGTTTTGAGCGTGACCGGTTTGTGACCGGACATGAGATTTGGCCTTCAGGCCATTGCTGACCACTGTCGACCGCTCTTTCATGCCCTGGATCAAAGGCAGCAACTTATCCACGACAAGGGGCTTGGAAAAGCACGGCGAATTCTCGAGCCTCGAGCATTCTGTGGTTCTTTCCCAACTGGATGTGATCCGAATCGTTGGCAGATCGGTGCGTTCGAGCCAATCGGTGTCAGCTTTAGCCTGAGAGCCACGCAAACCCACGTCGACGACTGCGATACACCGGAGTGCTGACGAAGCGTCAAGTGCAACATCACTACACCGCTTGAAGTGCACGCTTGGGATTCCATTGAGATCAAGCATTTGCCGAAGGTCGAGTGCAAACACCTCATCATTGCTTATGATTAAAACGCCGCCACAGGTTTGAGACTGGGCCAAATTCGAGCAAATGTTATGCTCTTCACTGTTCACAAAATCATTCACGGATCATTCAACTTTCACGAAGACAATATTCGCCTTTGTCATATCAATGTGCGCCGCCGGAGAAATTTGTAAATAAAAAACAGTGCCTTGTTATGGCCATGTGTCTCTTCCTGATAGATTTCAGGTAACGGCTGAAGTCCCGCCAAATGGTAGAAATTTGTGAGATGCACATCTTGCAACCTTCGCTAACTATCCTATTATGAGTAACTGAGTATAAATCAGTATGGGGTTTGTTCCATGCCACAGCGTAATGCTAAGCGTTCTGACCGGCTGCAAATCATGTTGACCGAAGAAGAACTGATCGCTTTGGATGACTGGCGCTACACGTCGAGGATGCCAAGTCGGTCTGCCGCTGTGCGAGAGCTATTGCGACGGGGCCTGTTGGCAGAGGGCTATTTCGTTCAGGCCAAGAACGGTGAGCATTCGGGAACATTCAGTGTCATTGACGGTCAAGACTGACTGTTGATTGCACGGCCAAATGGCCCAAGTCGGTCGTTCCGGTCTGCAGGGACTCTTGGCGGTCCACCCCACGATGATGGTCAGGAATACCCGAATAGGCTGGCCCCCTGCTCTGCGTTAACCTTACCTAGCGACACCCTGTTTCGTCGCCAGGAGATCACGCCATGCCAATCACCGGATTTCTGGACGTCCCCGACATCAAGGGGGAAAGCAAAGTCAGAGGCCACAAGGATGAGATCGACATCCAGGGGCTGCGCTGGGGGGTTACCAGCCGCTCGCCGGGCGCTTCGGGGCGCAGGCGGGTTCGGGCGAGTGTTCACGATCTGACGGTGCTCAAGTCCTACGACAGGGCCTCGCCGCTGCTGACGCTGGCGACGCTGCGGGGTCAGGCCTTTGACGAGATCGTGCTGACCGTGCGCAAGGACGGTGGCGACGCGCATCTGGATTATCTGAAGGTCACGATGACCAATTGCATACTGACCGATTACCAGATGGAAAATGGCGGCACCGATGACCCGCTGACGGTGATCTCGGAAGCGGTGGATATCGAGTTCGAGACGATCCGGATCCTCTATGTTCAGCAGGCCGATGATCATTCCGCCGGCGACGCGCAGGAAGTGGAATTCGACGTGGTGGCGGGGGTCTGAGGCTGTTGCGGTGGCCTATCAGGGGTGAACCTGGCGCGCGCCGGACAAGGATCAATTGCACGCCGATTGCGCCTCAGCGCATCGCCTCATAGCAGTTTGGCAGTAGCAGGTAGGCGTGCAGGCCCTTGCCTTCATAAGCACCTCCAGCGGTGTCGAACGGCGCCAGCGGCGGCAGCACCGTGTCGCCGCATTTCACGCGTTTCTGGTTTGTGATGAACAGGATCCGGCCCTTGGTGGCAAGGTCGAGCGGGTAGGTCTGTTCATAGTAATTCAGCGCCCTGCCGGAAGGCGGGACGGCGCGGATCGGGATCGGGCTGGTCTGTCCGGTGAGGAACAGGTCGGCCAGCACTTCGCGGTCGGATGCGACGATGGCGGCGGGGCGGACTTCGTCTGCGATATCCAGGATCTGGTGCGATAATTCGACCCGCCCGAGGTAGCGCGACAGGATCGGCCGACCGTCATAGATCAGACCGGTGCCGAAGATCACCAGCAGCGGAAGCGCCACCGCGACCAGCGCGTTGATCGCGACAGAGGCGCGCAGCCATCCCGGTGAGCGGCCCAGCAACCATCCGGTCGCCGCAAGCGTGCCGGGCAGATAGGCCGCGAAAGCCCAGTTGCCATAAGCGCGCGACAACAGCGCCTGCACGCTGACCAGCGCGATAACCGGCAGCGCGAAGAGAACGAGACCGCGCAGTCGCGGGTCGGCGCTGCGAACCGACAGCAGCAGCGCGGCGAACAGGACCGGCCCGGCCACGGCGAATTGCGTTGCAAGGAATTCCAGCAGCGCGAGTGGCCGAAGTGCGGGTCCCGCCCCATCGCCGTTGACCCAGCTGACATTGTCCATCGTATGGCGCGCGGTGGTCAGGTCATTCCCGAAATTCCACCACAGGTTCGGCGCGATCACCAGCGCGAAGGCTGCGAGAAGCGTCATCAACTGCCGCAGCGATGGCCGTGAGCCTGGCACCAGCAGCGCCGCAATCCCGGCGCCGAGAAAGAAATAGATGGCGGCGTATTTGGCCAGGAATGCCAGCCCCAGCAGGCCCCCCGACAACAGCGCATCCCGGCTCCGGCCCCGCCCCGCAAGCCGCCAGTAGAACAGCAATGCCCCGGCCAGGAACGGCGCCATGATCGTGTCGGTCGAGATCATCAGGCTGCCGACCGCCACGATCGGCAACGTGACATAGCCGATCACGGTCCAGAACGCGGTTCTTGCATCGAAAAGTTCCAGCGCCCATCGCCCGAGGATCAATGCTGTCACGCCGTGGAACACCGGCGCCGGTGCCCTGATCCAGAAACCGCTGTCCGACCCTGCGAGGTCGGTGACGCCGCGGATCACCCATGCGATCAGCGGCGGCTTGGAGTAATAGCCGAAATCGAGGTTCTGGCCCCAAAGCCAGTATTGCGCCTCGTCGACGAACACATCGGTTCGCGCAAATGCCAGCGCCAGCAGTCGCAGGACAGTGACAAGGATGACGATGAGTGCGGCCCGGCCGGCCCAGCTATTCGGAAAGACCCGCACGCTTCTTTTCCGCATGGATCAGCCACAGGTTCCGCGAATAGATGAACACCCCAAGCGATTGGCCCAGAATGAATACCGGATCGCCGCGATAAATCGCATAGGTCAGCAGGACCACGCCGCCACCGATCGAGAAATACCAGAACGCCAGCGGAATGACCGACCGCCCCGCCCGTTCCGAGGCGATCCACTGCACGATGAATCGCGCGGTGAACAGAAGCTGCCCGCCAAGGCCGAAGACGACCCACCAGAATTCCAACCAGCTGTCGACGTTCAGGAAACTGAGGATCGCACTCATTCGTCTGGTCCGGTTTCGCCTGTTTCGCTGAAGCGCGCGGTCTTGCGGCGGCGCAGCAGCCACATCACCCCGATCAGGTCCACCGCCCCGACCAGTCCCCGCTGCCAGTTGGAATAATTCGACTGTCCCGCGATACGCGACCGGTGGCTGACATCAACGAGCGCCACCTGCCAGCCGTCGCGCCGGAACAGCGCCGGCAGGTAGCGGTGCATGTGATTGAAATAGGGCAGCGCCAGAAACCCGTCCCGGCGGAACGCCTTCAGCCCGCAGCCGGTATCGCGGGTGCCGTCGGCAAGCGCCCAGCCGCGCAGCCCATTGGCAAATTTCGACGCGCTGCGCTTGGACCAGCTGTCCTGCCGCCCGACCCTCTGGCCCGCCACAAGCCCCAGATCGGCGGGCGCTGCGGCGTCGATCAGCGGTCCGTAAAGCCGCGGCAATTCCGTCGCAGGGTTCTGGCCATCGCCGTCCAGCGTCGCGATGATCGCGCCGCGTGCCACCATCACACCGGAATGGACCGCCGAGCTCTGACCGCCGGACCTGTCATGTTGCAGCAGCCGGACTTCGCGATGCTTGCGGGCCAGAGCCCGCACCACCTCGGCCGAATTATCCGTCGAGGCATCGTCGACTGCGATGACCTCGACGTCATCACCGCTGCAAGCCGTCAGAATGTCGGCGATCAGAGTGCCGATATTCTGAGCTTCGTTCTTCATCGGGATGACGACGGAAACCTGAACCATGGCGCTACTTCTGACCTCGAAACCGGACGGGGTCTAGCCCTTTCGACCGCGCGCGCGAACGCTGCCTGCCGACGCGACGTTCCTTTCCATTCAACAAACAAGTGAATTGAACTGTGGTGCCGGTTCGGGCATTTTCGGCGAAACCGGGGAAGCGGCACGCGAACCAGTAGTCGGGCGGTAACGGGACAGGCGCATGAGAACAATCCTGCTGGCAACGGCGATGATCATCGCGACAACGTCGCAGACGCTCGCGGTTGGGGTGATGGAACGCGCCTGCCTCGGCTCCAATCGGCAGGCAGCGGACCGGATCCTGTGCGACTGCATCCAGCAGGCCGCCAACCTGACCTTGTCCGGCTCGGATCAGCGCACCGCCTCGGGTTTCTTCAAGGATCCGGAAAAGGCGCAGGACATCCGGCAATCGGACCGCCGGTCGCATGAAGAGTTCTGGCAGCGATACCGCCGGTTCGGCGCGGTCGCGGAACAGTTCTGCACCCGCTGACGACGCACGACGGGGCAAGCCTCAGCCGTTGCCGCCCGCCGGCGTCGCGCCGTCCACGCGGTCCGAATCAACCGGCACCTCAAGGATGATCTCGCCGGCCTTCTCGAAGCTCAGCGTCAGCGTGAAGCGATCCCCCGCACTCAACGACCGGGTCAGTCCCATCAGCATCACATGATCGCCGCCACGCGCCAGGGCGTGGGTCTCACCTGCCCCGATCACGAACCCTTCAGGCACATGCCGCATCTGCATGACACCATCCGCGCTGACGCTGTGGGTGTGCAACTCGACCCGCATGGCAACGTCGGAACTTGCCCCGACCAGCCGGTCGTCGCCGGAACCCGCATTGACGATCTGCAGAAACACCGCGCCGGTCTTCGCCATCGGCCCGGACGTTCGGGCGTAAGCGTCCTGAATTTCGATGTCACCGGCCAGCGCAGGCAAAGCAAAGCCGACAGCAACCGCGCCCGCCATCAGATATTTCGCAAAGGACATCACTTGCCTCCCAGGCATTCCCGATCCGCTCGGGCACACCCTAAGGCGCGGCTGCGGTCAGGAAAAAGCGACAAAGTGACCCGGCCACCAGTTTCTTTTTCCGATTTCTCTTTGGTGCAAATATCCTCGCCGAAGGCCACGCGACAGGCGCAGCATGGCGCAAACACTCTCTTGGCCCGAAGGGTCGCAATTTGAAAAAGGACGCGGGGTGCCGGTTCAGACCCGGCGCAGCCGGATCACGACATCAACCTTGGAAATCTCTGCCCCTTCGGGAACCGCGGGCAGATGCGCGATCTTCAACTGATCGGCCGGCGCATCGGTCAGTTCGGCGGTGTCTTCCCAGTAGAAATGCGGATGGTCGTCGATCCGGGTGTCGAAATAGCTTTTCGACCCGTCGACCGTGATCTCATGCACCAGACCCGCCGCGCAGAAGGCGCGGAGCGTGTTGTAGACCGTGGCCAGCGATACCGCTTCGCCAGCACTCTCGGCGGCCGCGAACAGACTTTCCGCCGTCACATGCCGGTTCTTGCCGTCGCCCACCAGAAGTGCTGCCAGCGCGATCCGCTGCCGCGTCGGGCGCAACCCGCCGCCGTCCAGCCAATCCGCACCGCGATCGGAAATTTCGGTCGTGATCTGCATTTGCTCTCACTTCGTCCACTTGCCCCCGGTATAAGGCCTTGCACCCGCCTCAATCAAACGGAAATCGCGGCATTCCCGCGGTGGCGGTGCTATTGCCACCGCTCCGACCCGGATGGTAGAGGAAAGAAGAGCAGCGCGACGACCGAAAAGGGGGCATGGCTGGATGGCCAATTATCCGACAAGTTTCGACAAGGAAGGCCTGCTGGAATGCGCCCGAGGGGAGCTTTTCGGCCCCGGCAACGCGCAACTGCCGCTGCCGCCGATGCTGATGATGGACCGGATCACCGAGATCAGCGGTGACGGCGGCGAACATGGCAAGGGCCATGTGGTGGCGGAATTCGATATCACCCCGGACCTGTGGTTTTTCGAGTGTCACTTTCCCGGCAACCCGATCATGCCCGGCTGTCTGGGCCTTGACGGGTTGTGGCAACTGACCGGCTTCAACCTCGGCTGGCGCGGCTGGCAGGGGCGCGGCTATGCGCTGGGTGTCGGCGAGGTCAAGCTGACCGGCATGGTCCGGCCGGAGCGCAAGATGCTGACCTATTATGTTGATTTCACCAAGGCGTTGCAGACCCGCCGCCTGACGATGGGTGTGGCAGATGGCCGGGTCGAGGCGGACGGCGAAGTGATCTATCTTGTCAAGGACATGAAGGTCGCTCTTTCCGAGAGCTGACCGAACGATAACAAGGAGGCGCCCATGCGTCGTGTCGTCATCACCGGGCTGGGGATCATCTCGCCCATCGGAAACTCTGCCGAGGAGGTCACCGCGTCGTTGCGGGCGGGCAAGTCCGGTATCCGGGCAGAGCCGCATTACAAGGAACACGGCTTTCGCAGCCAGGTCGCGGGCATCCCGCAGGTCGATCTGGAGGCGAGCATCGACAAGAGGCAGTTGCGCTTCATGGGGCCGACCGCGGCCTATGCCTTTCTGGCGATGGAGCAGGCGGTGGCCGATAGCGGGCTGGAGGACAGCGATGTCTCGAACGACCGCACCGGGATCATCGCGGGGTCCGGCGGGCCGTCAACCTCGAACCTTCTCATCGCGCATCAGACGGTGATCGAAAAGGGCGCGCCCAAACGGATGGGGCCGTTCATGGTGACGCGTGGCATGTCCTCGACGGTGTCGGCTTGCCTTGCGACGCCGTTCAAGATCAAGGGCGTGAACTACTCGATCACTTCGGCCTGTTCGACATCCGCGCATTGCATCGGCAATGGCGTCGAGCAGATCCAGATGGGCAAGCAGGACATCGTTTTCGCCGGCGGCGGCGAGGAAGTGGACTGGACTTTGTCGTGCCTCTTTGATGCGATGGGGGCGATGTCTTCGAAATACAACGACACGCCCGAAACCGCGTCTCGCCCCTTCGACGCGACGCGCGACGGCTTCGTGATCGGCGGCGGCGGCGGCATGGTGGTGCTGGAGGAACTGGAGCACGCCAAGGCGCGGGGCGCCAAGATCTACGCCGAAGTCACCGGCTACGGCGCCACTTCCGACGGTTACGACATGGTTGCGCCGTCTGGTGAGGGCGGCGAACGCTCGATGCGGCTGGCGCTGGCGACGATCGGCGACCGCAAGGTGGATTACATCAACGCGCATGGCAC
>JBBKVT010000244.1:0-8115 GCA_037968535.1 Paracoccaceae bacterium | reverse complement strand
CGCAAACTTGGAATATCGTTCTCGCTACAAGCCAATTTTCAGAAGTTGTTTGCGGATGGGCGCTGTCGAAGGAAGATGTTCTGCTGATCTGGCCCGTTCGGTCGAGAAGGTGAGTTTTTTCAACACAATCCGGACCAAGCGGACCCGTGCACATCCAGCGAGAACGATTTGGAGATCGCAATCTGGACTTCGCATTTGCGGCATATCGGATGCGCAGCCGCAGCGAATTTCCCCTAACCGGACGTTCACCGGGCGTGAAATCACCGGATTTCAATCCCGCCGTTCGCCGCCCTCGCGTCCGATGTCTCAGACGCGGAGATTTTGTTGAAAAAGTCGGTGGAGTGAAATTTCCGCCAAAATTCAAGGAAATCGTTTCGCGAAAACACCGAAATCTAAACTCAGCTCTCTGAAAGGACTCGGGTGAGAACAGAATTCCAAGCTGAGCGCCTGCCGCTCTACACGAGCGACTTTTTCAACAAAATCCGGACAATGCTGACCTTCGTTATTCGCATTAGGATTGGAGTGGCGGCGCCTTTATCACCGGCCGCACCAAACCACACTTTTTGCGGTGTCAACGGGGGAGCAAAAACCGGCAACTTGGCGGAGCAAATGTCGGCCACTTGAGGGTGCCGGAGTCCGGCGCTCGGAATGGGTTTGGCCCGCATCCTTTCGCTGACGAGCGTCAGGGCAGACTGGAGGCTATTAGGCTTCGATTTGGAATCTGCCGCCATTCGCACTAGGCTGGCAGCGTTACTACTCAGCAACCAGTTCGACGCGCGGTACTGACCGTGCTGAACTGGGACAGCCACAAGGAGGGTCGCGTGTTCAACAAGATCATGGTGCCGGTCGATCTGGCGCATCTGGAAACCCAGGGCAAGGCGATGCAATGCGCCGCCGACATGGCGCGAGTCAGCGGGGCCGAGGTGTGTTATGTAGGCGTGACGACCGAAACGCCCGGGCCGCTGGCCCACACGCCGGCCGAGTTCGATGCGAAACTGGCGACTTTCGTCGTGGGCCAGGCCGCCGCCCACGGGCACTCGGCAAGCCACAAAATGATGATCGCCCACGATCCTACTACGGACGTGGACGACGTACTGCTGGACGCTGTTGGCAAGACCGGCGCCGACCTGGTGGTGATGGCCACGCACAAGCCGGGTATCGGTGACTATATCTGGCCCTCGAACGGCGGCAAGCTGGCGGCGCACGCGGATGCGTCGGTGTTTCTCGTGCGCGGCTGACCGCTTCCATTTCTTGAATTTCGATCAAATAGGAAACCAGCATGACCGACCAGAGCTCCGGCCAGGGCGTTCCGCCGCCCGAGAACACGGCCAGCATCATCGTCACTGACTATACCGTTGGGCAGCACAACGTCGAAGGCAAGGTGGGCCCTTTCGGCTTTGACATTCACAACCCGGTTTTCATGGTCTCCGGTCTCAGCATCGTCGCCTTTGTGTTTTTCGCCCTGGCTTTGTGTCAGTCGCCACGTCATTTTCATATGGACGTCACTGGCCCGGAGTTCGTCCAGCATTTGCTGGTTGATGCAAGTCAAGGACGGTTCGCGGCGGGGCGGGCATGCTGAGGCCACTCCAATGCCAACCGGAACCATCGGGAGAGGTGTGATGGCGTTTGTTCGGGATATACTCGCTACCAAGGGCGACAAGGTCCATTGCCTAGGGCCGGGCGACACGGTGCTTGACGCACTGAAACTGATGGCGTCCAAAAACGTGGGCGCTGTGATCATCACCGAGGGCGATGCGGTCGTCGGGATATTCACCGAACGGAAATACGCGCGCGAGGTGTTTCTGAAAGGACGCGCCTCGCCCAACACCGCCATTCGCGAGGTGATGGAGACCGACGTCATCCATGTCTCGCCGGACGAGTCGACCGAGGTTTGCATGGCGCTGATGAGCGATCGCCGCATCCGCCACCTTGCGGTGATCAGCGAAGGACGCCTTGTGGGGATAATCTCGATCGGCGACCTGATGAAAAGCATCATCGACGCGCGCGAGTTCGACATCGATCAGTTGGTGAAATACGTACGCAGCTGAAGAGGTCCGGGCGCAGATTCTTCTTTGAAAAAGTATTAATCGGTATTGCATGCCGATCCACACCCCCTTTCAATAACGGCAAGTGGATTCTAGCCCATAATGGCACGGTCCCGCTTTTCTTAGACTTCCGCGACCTGATGAAGCCCGAAATCGATCCCTTGATCCGGAATGACTCGAGGGCACGACGGACAGTGAGCACGTGTTCTTTTATCTGCTGCCCCTGCGAATGCGGTATCCTGACAGGGGCCTTCGCGAACTGGTGGCTGTAGGGCTGAACCGCATGCGCCGCTGGTACGAAGAGGTGGACCTGCAGGCAATTGCCGGGTTGAACATCGCGCTGCCAGAAAGCGTCGCCTTTTCAGTTGACGAAGACCATATTCTGCTGATCGAGGCACTGACGAAGTATATAGGGACCGTTCTGGCCTAGGGTCCGCCCGCCACTGACCGGAGAGGTGCTCGTGTGTTTGTCGATCTTGACAGCCGATCAAAGCTTTATGCCGATGACCCGGTCGACGCGCTGCGTATATTGGAGACCGATGCCGATGGCGGATTGAGTGCACGCAATGCCCTAATGCGGCAGCGGCGCTACGGAAGGAACGTGCTGACTCGCAAAGCGCGGCGTAGTTGGGTGTCGCTGTTGCTCGATCAATTCCGCAGCGTGATCGTCTGGCTACTTGGCGCGGCGGCTGCGGTATCGGCTCTTACAGGCGATCTTGCTGAAGCCGTTGCGATCCTGTGCGTCCTGGCGATCAATAGCACGATCGGCTTCACAACCAGTCTGAAGGCGGTCCGGTCGATGGAGGCCCTTTTTCGGATGTCCGCCGTCACCGCGCGGGTTCGGCGCGATGGGCGGTCGCAGATGCTGCCTGTCCGAGACCTGACGCCCGGCGATATCGTGATCCTGGAAAGCGGCGACGTGGTGCCCGCGGATTTGCGGCTGCTAGACTGCGCCGACCTACACTGCAACGAATCAACCCTGACTGGGGAGTCCGTCCCTGTCACGAAATCCCCTGAATCGCTGCCTTTGGAAACGGCCGTTCCGGACCGCATCAATATCGCATTCAAGGGAACCGCTGTCACGCGCGGCACCGGTATTGGGGTTGTCGCGCTGATCGGACCGGAAACCGAGCTGGGGCAGATCGCCAAACTCGCGCAGGCAGCCGAGGCCGAACAGCATCCGCTGGAAAGGCGCCTGGACCGGCTGGGCGAAACGCTGGTTTGGATCACCCTCGTGCTTTCATCGCTGATCGCGCTGGCAGGATTCCTTCGCGGACTGGCCTTGGTCGATATGGCCCAGACCGCAATAGCGCTTGCAGTCGCTGCGGTGCCTGAGGGCCTGCCGGTGGTGGCGACCCTGGCGCTGGCCCGCGGTATGCTGCGCCTTGCGCGCCACAATGCCCTGATCGAAAGGCTGTCGGCGGTCGAGACACTGGGGTCGACGACAATCATCCTAACCGACAAAACCGGCACCTTGACGGCGAACCAGATGGCGGTCACCGGATACCTGCTTGCAGGGCGCGAGGTGACTTCGGTCGACGCTCAGGCGACCGAAACGGACCCTCTTTTGAAACGCGCGCTCGAGATCGGAGCGCTTTGCACGACTGCCGAACTTGGCGCAAATGGGCCGTCAGAACGACAAACCGACGTTGGAGACCCGATGGAAGTGGCTTTGCTGCGCGCCGCTTGCCAGGGGGGGCTGCTTCTGGAGGCCCTGCGAGAAGACTACCCAACGCAAGGCATCCGCCCTTTCGATCCGGACGAGGGGGTTATGATCACGGAACATGTGCACGGGGGTGGGGCCTTCGAGGCGATCAAGGGAGTGCCGGAGCGCGTTCTGCAGCAGGCCAGTCAGGTGATTACCGACGGTGGCGTGCGGGGGTTGACAGATGCCGAGCGAGCAGACTGGCTAGCGCGGATCGAAGCGTGGGCGGGGCGGGGCTATCGTCTGCTAGGGCTCGGGTTCCGAGAAAGCCGGGGGGAATTAGATGATCTGATACTTGTCGGCTTCGTAGGCCTTCTGGATCCGCTGCGCGAGGATGTGCCGGACACAGTTCGCCAAGTCCAGGGTGCCGGGGTGCGTGTTGTCATGTTGACAGGCGATCATCTGGCCACAGCCTCGGAAATCGCCCGGCAGGCAGGGCTTGGCAACGCGCATCGCGTCGTTGCCTTGTCGGAGCGTGATATGACAAACTTCAAGCACGATCCTCTCGATCCGTCGTGGCGTCAAAAGGTGATGTCGGCCGATGTGTTCGCGCGAGTTTCGCCGGAAACGAAGCTGCGCCTCGTCGAGTTCTATCAGAATGCCGGCCACGTTGTAGCGATGACCGGCGACGGGGTAAACGATGCGCCGGCACTGAAGAAGGCCGATATTGGTGTGGCGATGGGCCGGCGAGGCACGCAGGTCGCCCGCGACGCGGCCGACATGATCCTGAAGGACGACGCGTTCTCTTCGATCATCGCCGCGATGCGTCAGGGGCGGGTGATTTTTGGCAACATACGCCGGTTCGTGATCTATCTAATGTCGTGCAATTTCAGCGAGGTTCTGGTTGTCGGATTTGCAATCGCGGCGGGCCTGCCGTCTCCCTTGCTACCGCTGCATATTCTGTTTCTCAACATCGTCACGGATATTTTCCCGGCCTTTGCCCTAGGACTAGGCGAGGGTGACCAGATGGTGATGAAGCGCCCGCCGCGCAACCCGAAAGAGCCCATCATCGGGCGCGCGCAGTGGCGGGACATCGTCGTCTTCGGATTGCTGATTACCCTGGCGACACTGGCGGCATTCTGGGTGGCGCTGGAATGGTTGGATCTGCCTGCGGCAGAGGCGGCAACAATTGCTTTCTTGACGCTCGCGCTGTGTCAACTTGTGCATGTATACAACATGCGGGCGCGAGACGAAGGTGTGCTGATCAACAGCGTTACGCGCAACGCTTACGTTTGGGCGGCGCTGGGACTATGCGTGTGCTTGCTTGCAGCCGCATTCTACTTGCCAGGCTTGTCCGACGTGATGGCGCTCAGCCCTCTGCACGCGCCGCTCTTGGCCCTGCCTGTGAGCGCCGGTTTGGTCCTGCTGGTGCTGGGGCAGTTGTGGCTTGCGATCACGCCAAAGCGCAGAAAAACTGCATGAGTCTCTTCCTGAATCAACCGGCCATGCGCCATTGCCCTCCCGCCGCTGGATCTCGGAAAGTCGGTTCGCGTCATGGTGCGGCAGCGTCCCGTTTTCGAACGCCTTTTGCAGCGCCTCGCGCGCACTTTGACGGATCATTTCGGTGATCGTTGTCAGCGCTTAACCTTTCATTACGAGTAGATTCGCTTCCAACGGCACAAATCGATCCCTGCCATACGAAACTTTCGTCTGATACATCAGCGACGGTCTGTCAGTTTTCCGACAATGCTCTCCAACGAGCTTTTCAGCTTGCTCGCCGCGCCCTTTGTTGCCCGCTCCAACGTCTCAGCCGCGTGCTTGACGACCACTGGCTGTTGCCCTTTGAGCCGTGCTTCCAGCATGCAGTGCATATCGTCTGGGCCGGACTTGCCCGCGTTAGCGTCACTAAGATGAACTTCAATTCTGGTTATATGTTCGTCGAGGTAAGCCAGGTCCCGCTGGACCAATCCCGTAATTTCGTTTGTGAGAGCTTCACTCCCGTTGATGCTGTTGTCTGTACTGACTTCGATATGCATTCTGGTTCCCTTGGATATACCCCCCGCAAATGCCGGGGATGGCTTGGTAGAAAGTGTAACTTATCGATCCCGGCGACGCCGCGAATTGTTCTGGATCAAGCGTCGGACCAAAGACGCTTCCCTGATGGCATTGGAGCCCGATGAGGATACCTGCCGCGACGTATAAATCGGCACAAATGGATACAAACGCCTATTGAGAGGCCTGTCTTAGGCTTTGTCCGCCGCCCATCTTTGGGAATTCTCCCTCTCTACCTAGCCGGGCGCTTCCGCTGAACGTCGGCTGTCTAGAACGATTATTGCTGTGAGATAGACAGAAAGGATCGCGGCAAAGAAACACCATACGGATATGAAGGCATAGAAGTAGAAAGCGTATGTCAGGGCCAGGGACACTGCGACCAACCCACCGAATAGCTGTATCCGGCGGTCCGTGGACATGAACAGGGCGCTGACGACAATCGCGGCGTAGAACAGTCGCAATACGGTACGGTTGACGAAGCCATCATAGATAAGCGTTGTTCTGTAGTCCAAGGACCGGTTGACCGGTTCCATTGCCAGCCAGTCGCCGATCAGGAGGGAGGGTAGCCTTTGAGTTTTACGTCGAGCGGTCATGCTGACGCTTACCCTTTCGATTGCCGCGGCCTGCATGGCAAAGGCTCGGATTGACCCAAGAACTGCTGTTGTCGAGCGGCGGCTCTGTCCACGACCTGATCATTGCCGACATCAATTTCGCTGCACCACGCGCGAACGGCTGCTCGTCCCGCTGCACCGCGGCTTGGATTTCCACTGCATTGCGGCGATAGAATCTCTGCGAGCGCGCGCAGCACCAATTCAACACTTCTCCTTCGGGCTGATTCTGTTGAAAAACAACGTGTTGCTAGTGCAGAAAGCGGTGCTTTGACGTTGGTGCGCGCGCCTTTTCTGTCAGGCTGTTCGCGGTTTCTGCGGTGCGGGAAAGATCTTGGCTAGTTTGCGGAGGTTCTGGGCGGTTGCGGCGAGGAGAAATTCGTCGTTTGCGCCGCATGGTCCTCGTAGTCGGAGCCGTCCCAGTCCGAGAATGCGTTTGAGGTGGGCAAAGAGCATCTCGACTTTCTTCCGCAGCCGCATTGAGACGGCGTATTGTTTGGTCTTGGCAATGTCGCGGGCGACTTGTCTGGCATCTTCGTGTTCTTCGCGGGTGATCTTGCGCGCGTCCGCATTCGGGCAGCACATTGGTTTTGAGGGACAGGATTGGCAGGTCAGCTTCAGGGCCTGATACTTCGCAACGCCCTTGCCGTCTGGACCACGGTTGGGATCAGAATAGTTCCGGCGGAATTGCTTGAGGGCTTCGCCCTCTGGGCAGATGTATTGGTTGTTCTTGGCGTCCCATTCAAAGTCGGCCCGGCTCCAGGTGCCATCAGTCCGACCGGCCTTATCAATCACTGGGATGTGCGGGGCGATCTTGTGATCAACGAGCCAGTCGAGCATCGGGCCCGATCCGTAAGCCGTATCTGCGATGATGCGTTCGGGATGCAGATCGAACGTGTCTTTGACCCGGCCCAACATCGTTCGGACAGCACCCACTTCGGCCTGACGGATCGATCGTGTAGCTTCAACATCAACGATCACAGCATGATCTGTGTCGATCAGATAATTGGTGGAATAGGCAAAGAACGCTGGGCCTTTACGGGCGGCAGTCCACTGGCTTGCCGGGTCCGAGAACGATGTGAACTTTGGCGCGACGGTCGTGGCAGCACCAAAGGCAGCCTCGTCCAAGACCTCAAGATACTCGCGCACTGCGCGTGGCGCAACGGCGGCATCGACCCGCGCGGGGTCCCATTCAGCTTTCGGTGCCGAGTACTGTTTGTTGGCATCTGCTTCTATCAAACTGGCGTCCGCCGCAAAGCGTTGGCCGCTGACCAACCCCTCTGCAATGCATCGCGCAACGGTCATCTCAAACAGATGCCGCAACAGATCGCTGTCCCTGAACCGACCGTGGCGGTTTTTGGAAAAGGTTGAATGATCCGGCACGGCATCTGTCAGATCGAGACGGCAAAACCAGCGATATGCGAGGTTCAGATGCACCTCGTCGCAAAGCCGCCGCTCAGACCGAATGCCAAGGCAATACCCGACCACCAACATGCGGATCAGCAGTTCCGGATCAATCGAAGGACGCCCGGAGTTGCTGTAAAACGGTGTCAGAAGGGCGCGAATGCCAGACAAATCGACGAAGCGGTCAATCGAGCGCAACAGATGATCCTGTGGGACGTGATCCTCAATCGAGAACTCATAAAACAACGCGCCTTGCGCCACTTGCTTTGGGCCCATCATGAGCTTCAACCCCTATATCGATAAGGAAATTGAATCAGCCGGAAGGCCCCAAATCAACAAGAGTTTTTCAACGGAATACGCC
>JBBKVT010000243.1:0-7286 GCA_037968535.1 Paracoccaceae bacterium | reverse complement strand
CGGGTTCGGTCAAGCCGCACACCAAGTTCGAGGCCGAGGCCTATATCCTGACCAAGGAAGAGGGTGGCCGTCACACGCCGTTCTTCGCGAACTACCGGCCGCAGTTCTACTTCCGCACCACGGACGTGACCGGCACGGTGATGCTGCCTGAAGGCACCGAGATGGTGATGCCGGGCGACAACCTGAAGTTCAACGTCGAGCTGATCGCCCCGATCGCGATGGAAGACAAACTGCGCTTCGCCATCCGCGAAGGCGGCCGCACCGTCGGCGCCGGAGTGGTGTCGAAGATCATCGAGTAAATAAAGACCAGATTCGACGTGGGGCGGGGATGACCTCCGCTCCACCTCTCAATCTAAAGCCGCGAAAGGCAAGACACATGGCCGCTCAAAGCCAAAACATTCGCATCAGGCTCAAAGCCTTTGATTACCGCGTGCTGGATGCCAGCACGGCGGAAATCGTCAGCACGGCGAAGCGCACCGGTGCCACCGTGCGTGGTCCGATCCCGCTGCCCAACAAGATCGAGAAGTTCACGGTTCTTCGTGGTCCGCACATCGACAAGAAGTCGCGCGACCAGTTTGAGATCCGGACGCACAAGCGTCTTCTCGACATCGTCGACCCCACCCCGCAGACCGTGGACGCGCTGATGAAGCTCGACCTGGCCGCCGGTGTGGACGTCGAAATCAAGATTTAAGGAGGGCACCCTGTTATGTTGCGCTCTGGTGTAATCGCAAAGAAGGTGGGCATGACCCGCCTGTTCATGGAAGACGGCAAGCAGATCCCTGTGACCGTCCTTCAACTCGACAGCCTGCAGGTTGTTGCACAGCGGACCGCTGACAAGGACGGCTACTCTGCCGTTCAACTCGGCGCCGGCTCGGCAAAGGCCAAGCGTGTCAGCCAAGCGATGCGCGGCCATTTCACGGCCGCCAATGTTGCGCCGAAGCGGAAGATCGCTGAATTCCGGGTCGACCCGGAAAACATGATCGCCGTCGGTGAAGAACTGACCGCCGACCACTATTTTGCCGGTCAATTCGTTGACGTGTCCGGCACCTCGGTCGGTAAGGGATTCCAAGGTGCCATGAAGCGGCACAACTTCAGCGGCCTGCGCGCCTCGCACGGTGTGTCCGTGTCGCACCGTTCGCACGGCTCAACGGGTCAGTGTCAGGATCCGGGCAAGGTTTTCAAGGGCAAGAAGATGGCCGGTCACATGGGTTCTGCCCGTGTTACCACCCAGAACTTGCAAGTTGTCCGCACCGACAGCGACCGTGGCCTGATCATGGTCAAGGGTGCTGTTCCGGGCTCGAAAGGTGGCTGGGTCACAGTCAAGGATGCGGTGAAAAAGCCGACGCCTGAAAACGTGATGCTGCCCGCAGGTCTGAAGTCGCTGGCCGAAGAAGCTAAGCGTCTGGCCGAAGAAGCCGCAGCCGCCGCCGCAGCAGAAGCAGCCGCAGCCGAAGCCGCAGCAGCAGAGGCCGCAATTGCCGCCGAAGCCGCGTCGCTCGAAGCCTCTGAAGCTGATGAAGCGAAAGACTCCGGCGACGACGCCGCTAAGCCGGAAGGAGACGAGAAAAATGAAGGCTGATGTCATCAAACTCGACGCCAAGAAGGCCGGCGACATTGACCTGTCGGACGAGATCTTTGGCCTGGAACCGCGTGCAGACATCCTGCACCGCGTCGTTCGCTGGCAGCGCGCCCGCGCGCAAGCTGGCACTCACAGCGCCAAGACCCGGACCGAGGTCAGCTACTCGACCAAGAAGATCTATCGCCAGAAGGGTACCGGCGGCGCACGCCACGGTTCCCGCAAGGCGCCGATCTTCCGTCACGGTGGTGGCTACAAGGTTCCGACCCCGCGCAGCCACGCGCATGACCTGACCAAGAAGTTCCGCAAGCTTGGCCTGAAGCACGCTTTGTCGTCCAAGGCGGCGACTGGCAATCTGATCATCCTTGACACGATCGATATGAAGGATGCCAAGACAAGCTCGCTGGCAAAAGCCGTCAAGAACCTCGGTTGGAAGCGCGTGCTGATCATCGACGGGGCCGAGGTGAATGAAAACTTCGCTCGCGCCGCCGCCAACATCCAAGGCCTGGACATCCTGCCGACCATGGGTGCCAACGTCTATGATATCCTCAAGCGTGACACTCTGGTGATCACCAAGGCGGGTATCGAAGCACTGGAGGCTCGACTGAAATGAGCGCGAAGCCAGAACATTACGATGTGATCCGCAAGCCGATCATCACCGAAAAGGCAACCATGACCTCTGAGGCCAATGGCGTTGTTTTCGAAGTGGCGATCGAAGCGAACAAGCCGCAAATCAAAGAGGCTGTCGAAGCCCTTTTTGGTGTCAAGGTGAAGGCCGTGAACACATCGATCACCAAAGGTAAAACTAAGCGTTTCCGGGGCAAGCCGGGCGTCCGCAAGGATGTCAAGAAAGCCTACGTGACGCTGGAAGAAGGCAATACTATCGACGTCTCAACGGGCCTCTGATAGAACGCGCCGAATCCACGGCCCCCCATGCGGGGGCCGACACTTTTTAACCCGGGTCGTATGACCCATGACTGAAACTGGACCTTTGGTCCAAGGCTAACGGAAGACAGAAAGCATGGCACTCAAGTCGTACAAGCCGACTACGCCAGGCCAGCGCGGGCTGGTGCTGATCGACCGTTCGGAGCTTTGGAAAGGCCGCCCGGTCAAAGCCCTCACTGAGGGTTTGACCAAGAATGGCGGACGGAACAATACCGGACGGATCACGATGCGTCGTCGTGGCGGAGGCGCAAAGCGTCTTTACCGCATCGTCGATTTCAAGCGGAACAAGTTTGATGTCGCGGCAACCGTAGAGCGGATCGAATACGATCCGAACCGGACAGCGTTCATCGCGCTGGTCAAGTATGAGGATGGCGAGCAGGCATACGTGCTGGCCCCGCAACGTCTTGGCGTTGGCGACAAGATCATCGCCGGTGCGAAGGTCGACGTGAAGCCGGGCAACGCGATGCCGTTCTCGGGCATGCCGATCGGTACCATTGTGCACAACATCGAGCTGAAGCAGGGCAAAGGCGGCCAGATCGCCCGCGCTGCCGGCACTTACGCCCAGTTTGTCGGCCGTGACGGTGGCTACGCGCAGATCCGCTTGTCTTCGGGTGAGCTTCGCATGGTGCGACAGGAATGCATGGCCACTATCGGCGCCGTGTCGAACCCCGACAACTCGAACCAGAACCTCGGCAAGGCCGGTCGCAACCGCCACTATGGCAAGCGTCCCTCCGTTCGCGGTGTTGCGATGAACCCGATCGACCACCCGCATGGTGGTGGTGAGGGTCGCACCTCTGGTGGTCGTCATCCGGTTACCCCATGGGGCAAGCCGACCAAGGGTGCAAAAACCCGGAACAAGAACAAAGCGTCCAGCAAGCTCATCATTCGCTCGCGTAACGCCAAGAAGGGCCGGTAAACATGTCGCGTTCTGTATGGAAAGGCCCATTCGTAGATTCCTACGTTCTCAAGAAAGCCGAGAAGTCCAAGGAATCGGGCCGCAACGAAGTCATCAAGATTTGGTCGCGCCGCTCGACGATCCTGCCGCAGTTTGTCGGTCTGACGTTTGGCGTCTACAACGGCCGCAAGCACATCCCTGTCAACGTCAGCGAAGACATGATCGGTCAGAAGTTCGGTGAATATTCGCCGACACGGACCTACACAGGTCATTCCGCCGACAAAAAAGCGAAGCGGAAGTAAGCCATGAGCAAGGATAAAAATCCCCGCCGCGTGGCCGACAACGAAGCAATGGCAAAGTCCAAGATGCTTCGCACCAGCCCGCAGAAACTCAATCTCGTCGCACAGATGATCCGCGGCAAGAAGGTCGACAAGGCCCTGACGGACCTGACCTTCTCGAAAAAGCGGATCGCCGAGGATGTGAAGAAATGCCTTCAGTCCGCGATTGCCAACGCCGAGAACAACCACAACCTGGACGTCGATGAACTGGTCGTCGCCGAGGCTTATGTCGGCAAGAACATGGTGCTGAAGCGCGGTCGCCCGCGCGCGCGTGGCCGGTTCGGCAAGATACTAAAGCCGTTCTCGGAACTCACCATTCTGGTGCGCGAAGTCCGCGTTGAGGAGCAAGCATAATGGGTCATAAAGTCAATCCGATCGGCATGCGCCTTCAGGTCAACCGTACCTGGGACAGCCGCTGGTATGCCGACACCAAAGATTACGGCAACCTGCTTCTTGAAGACCTCAAGATGCGCGAATTCATCCGTGAAGAGTGCAAGCAGGCCGGCGTATCCAAGGTCATCATAGAGCGTCCGCACAAGAAGTGCCGCGTGACGGTTCATACCGCGCGCCCCGGCGTGATCATCGGCAAGAAAGGCGCGGATATCGAAACCCTGCGCAAGAAGCTGGCTGACATGACGGACAGCGAACTGCATCTGAACATCGTCGAAGTTCGCAAGCCGGAATTGGACGCACAGCTTGTCGCCGAAAGCATCACCCAGCAGCTCGAGCGTCGGATTTCCTTCCGCCGGGCGATGAAGCGGGCGGTGCAGAACGCGATGCGCATGGGCGCCCTCGGAATCCGGGTGAACGTCGCCGGCCGTCTTGGCGGTGCCGAGATCGCACGGACCGAATGGTATCGCGAGGGCCGCGTTCCGCTGCACACTCTGCGGGCCGATATCGACTATGCAACCCATGAAGCCAAGACCGCCTATGGTATCATCGGCGTGAAGGTATGGATTTTCAAAGGCGAGATCATGGAGCACGATCCAGGTGCCCGTGACCGTCGCCAGCAGGAACTCCAGGATGGTCCCGCACCGCGAGGCTCGCAGCCTCGTGGCCCCGGCGGCCGCCGGTAAGGAGAGAAAAAGATGCTGCAACCAAAGCGCACCAAATTTCGCAAACAGCACAAGGGCCGGATTCACGGCGAAGCCAAGGGCGGGTTCGAGCTTGCCTTCGGCACCTACGGGCTGAAAGCGACAGAGCCCGAGCGGATCACCGCCCGGCAGATCGAGGCCGCCCGTCGTGCCCTGACCCGTCACATGAAGCGTCAGGGATCGGTTTGGATCCGGATCTTCCCGGACGTGCCGGTCACCTCCAAGCCCACCGAAGTTCGGATGGGTAAGGGTAAGGGATCGGTTGATTTCTGGGCGGCGAAAGTGAAGCCTGGTCGGATCATGTTCGAGATCGACGGGGTTTCTGAAACCGTCGCTCGGGAGGCCCTGCGTCTGGCTGCGATGAAGCTGCCGATCAAGACCCGGACGATCGTTCGCGAGGACTGGTAACCGGCGATTTTTGATCGCCGAGGCGGTGCAGCGGGAAATCGAAGATTTCCTGCGGGCCGCGTCCCGATTGAAAGAATTCTGAGAGGGCGGGGTTTTCCCCGCCCTTTTGGCTTTTCGGGGCATGTCCACATGTGGACGGGAAGGGAATCGATTTCAAATCAACGGGTTGGGAAATTCCGTTTGGGATTTGTTAACGGATTTGATGTGCCGGGCGCTGGGGATTGACACAACGGCTTGGGAAGGCTGGGACGCTGAAACAGCCGTCGTAACCGTTCCCTAACCCGATCCTGCCAGTTTATCCAAGGTTCCCGCGGGCCTCTTGGAGACGAAAGCAAGTGTCATACTACATCTCGATATACGACTGGTCGCTGTATACGCTTCCCTCGGCCATTCCGACGACGAACATTAATGGCGATACCCATTCCAACCATCCCGACAGTCCGGCTTACTATGCGGCGGCACCGACATGGATCGGAAAGACTTTCACGTTCAATGGCGGGTCATCGACCCAGATCGCGATAACCGATGACGACGGCCAATTCGAGGATGGCTATGTAGAAACCGGCGGGGCGCAGACGCTCACGCAGGACGTCACGATCAACGGCACGACCTATGCAGCCGGTTCAGTCATCGAAAACGAGTTCTCAATGCTGGACGCGGCTGGCAATGAAGTGTTCGTTGTCAGGATCAACGGGGTGAATATCGGTTTTGGCTATCCGGAAGGTCAGGAACCGACAAATGGGTCGACGTTTACCGGCACGGTAGGACGGGATGGCGACCCATTCGACAGTTCCGACGGCACGTCATCGAGTTCAGAACCTTACGCCAACGTCGTGTGCTATGCCGAGGGCACGATGATCGAAACGCCCGATGGCCAGTGCGCGGTGGAAACCCTGCTCGCCGGCGATCTGGTGATGACGCTCGATCGCGGCCCGCAACCGATCCGCTGGACCCGCAGCAACAGCCACCCGCTTGAAAATTCCCAAGTCGAGGACAAGCCTGTGCTGATCAAGGCCGGTGCCCTGAGCCAGAACCGACCAGCACAGGACCTGATCGTTTCGCCGCAGCACCGCATCCTTGTGGGCGGGGCCGAGCAGCTGCAGCAGGTTTTTGCCAGCGCAGCGTTCGCGCCCGCGAAATCCCTGACAGCGGTTCCGGGCATCCGCCACATGAACGGCAAAAAGAAAATCACCTGGATTCATTTCGCTTGCGAACAACACGAGGTTGTCTTTGCCAATGGCTGCTTGTCGGAGTCGCTGCTGCTGGGGCCGATGGTCGTGAACGGGATGAAAGCCGCCGAGCGCAAGGCGCTGACCGATATCTTCGGATTGGCCCGGGCGCCCGGTGTAGCGCTGAACGGCCCGCCCGCCCGCGAATGCCTGAGCGTGGGCGTGGTCCGGCGTCAGCTTGCCCAGCATCTCGACGCAAACGGTCGTGTCGTGGCGGGGGAAATTCGGAAATGGGATGTGGATCTTGCGATCGAGCAATACGAAGCGAGTCGGACGGGCGGCGCGCGGACGTCGGCTCGGTCCGGCGAACGGGGACTCCGGGCAGCTTAGGGCACGTTCCGGCACCGCGTCCGGGCGCGTCTGCGACGTTTGCGGTGCTGGTGCAAATCGTCCACTGGTCGATTTGCAGGGCGGCCTTCGGCGCGGGTGTCGGGCGCGGATCGAATGAGTAGCGGCAAATAGGTGAGGCGGGTTGACCCCGTTCCACGCCCTGTTTGCCGGGGCTAGGCGGGGATTGAAACAATGGGTGGGGATGGTGCGGTCAAAGACCCGTTATGGGAGAGGCGGGTTGGAAACCCACCCTACGCTTGCTTTCGCACGGGGTTCCCGATTTCGCGGGATCGACAGCGGCGGGCGTGGGCAGGATCGCCCGCGCTCCGCTTGTTTAACCTACTCTCTCGACTCGATGATCTTCAACAGGCCCTGATGTTTGGCTGCGCATCGCCAAAGCCTTTTTCTGACACCTTCTGGTTCGAGGTGCCGGTATCGACCGCCCGAGAATTTGGGCCAATCAAGTGCCAA
>JBBKVT010000242.1:0-5342 GCA_037968535.1 Paracoccaceae bacterium | reverse complement strand
CAGAAATTCGTAAAGGCCGAGGAAGGCGTACAGCACCACGACGATTATGAAAAGGCCCTGCAGCGTGGCGACTGACCCGCTTGACAGCACGCGGTCATAGATCTGCAGCATGTAGATCGGCCCGGTCAGCATCAGTATATTTATTGCGGCGCTGAACAGGGCGACCTGAACAAACGTCTTGCGCATCCCGCGCAACGCTTTTCGATAGGGATTGTTCTCCCTGCTTAAAATTTCGACCATTGGTGTATATTTCTCAGCGTAAGTTTGGCATTCGGATCGGAGGCTTCGGGACAGATTACACCAACAGTGGTTAACAAGTCCAACCGATGCCGGGGCAAATGTGCCTGCCGGACAATATGATATTGCCTGCGGCAGTCGGGCCGGTCCGAATTCTGCCCAAACAGGGCGCGAAGCGGGCTGAAAATGGCTTAAAAACTTCGGGAAGCGTCCGGCGCAGATCGGCAAACGTTTGCCAGGTGTTTCCATCGGTCGCTTGCCCCAAGCCGGCAACGGCGAGCAGCAGCCATTTTGCGGAATGCATTTTCCAGAAGAGGTGAAAGCGGGCTAGAATCCAGATTTTCTACATTTAGCACAAGCCCTTAGGAGTTGTCAGGCTGGTACGAAATTGGCAAGAAACAAGAGCGTTAATTTCAAAATGAGCCGCGGTCGAAGATTAACCGAGACCGAGCGTCTGACTATCACTCGAGAGCGCACGGAGGATGCTGCCGTGGCCGTCCTGGCGACGCGATACGGTATCAGCCTGAAGTCGATCTTCAATGCGGCGAACCATGCGAACGAGCGGCAGACGTCGCATGCGAATGCGAGCCGCTCAAGGGTGCTCGGCATCCGGGTCAGCGCGGCGGATTTGCGTGATTTTGGTGCTGCCCACTCCCAGTTGGGTATCGCGCATCGGGGGTCGAATGCGGTATGGGGCAGAATTCTTCCCTAGGCGCCGAGGACATGGTCGGTGAAGCCGCCGGTGTTGGCGGATCGTTCCTGGATTTTCCTGCCCGTCTCATTCATCAGCGGGCCATCGAGAATATACGGGTGCTTCGCTGACTGCCGCCTAGCGCCAGGGCCAGCCCGGCAGCGTTTCGGGATCCACCCAGGGTTCGGCCCAGCGCGACAAGTCGGGGGTTTGCGGGTCGCGTTCCGGGCAGTGTTCGGTCGAGAGTGCGGCCTTGGTGTTGGTCAGGCAGTGGCAGCGGGTGCAGATTTTCGCATCCTTTCCCACCACCACCTTGGCCCCGCGATAGACAAGTGTTTCGGGCGCGTCGTCCTGAAACTCGCAGGCATTGCAGGCCGCAAGGCGTCGTTCGATCACCCAGGGCTCTGCATGTTTCAGCCCCTCCATTCCCCATTTGAGCACCGCACCGGCCGCTTTGGCCCCGAGTTGTACCGAGGACGGGGCAGGGGCGGGATCAGAAGCCGGCGGCGCGTCTTGGCCGGGTCCGGGGGCGATGCGCGCGGTTTCGGGAGCGGCCAGCAACTGGTCGCGGACCGCCGGTATCTTGCGCGCGGTGATCAGGGCGCGGGCAAAGAGCGCATCCTGCAAGGCGCGGCGCGTGGCGGGCAGCGGGGCAGAGCGGTCCAACCCCAGAAGCGCACCCAGCCGCGCGGCGGCCACATCTTCGGACGGGGCATCGCGGATATCGTCGGGCAGCGTGGTCATGGCCCGGTCTCCTCGTGTCATGGGTCTTCATAATAGCCGAACTTGCGCAGAACCGGACCAAGTTCGCGTTCAATATAGTCGATATGATCCTGTTCCAGTTCGTCCTTCCATTGCCCTGATTTGCCGCTGCGCAGATGGCTTTTCTGCGCGACACCGCCATCCTTGCGCCCGGTGCGGCTGCCGGCCTCGAAAAGCCGCATCAGATCGGTGGCCAGTTCCAGATCGTCTCCGGTCAGGCCGAGATGGGCAAACATCCGTTCGTAAAGCCCGTCGCGGTCGGAGCCCATCAGATCCTCATAAGCCACTTCGAGAATATCGGGGTCTTCGATATCCCAGCACTCCAGGGTCTCGCGGTAGAAGAAGATGAAGTGATCAATCTCCATGAACAGACCCGACCGCTTGTCAGTGCGGTTGAGCTTTTGCTGATAGCTGATCCCGTCCGCATCGGGACGGTGCACCCAGTCCTCATGCGTCCATTTGTGATAGTGGTATCCCGACATGATCATGTCGCGCGGGTCGCGCATGATATGGATGCCGCGATAGGGCCGCAGGCGCGGCAGATCCAGCTTGCCATGCATCGAAAGCACCAGACGCGCGTCCGGTGCGGGATGTTCGATATGGATCCGCCGATACCGGCGCCGCAGCCCGAACCCCAAGAGAAACAGCACGGCATTGAAATAGGTCGTCATGACCTTGTGATGGGTCGCGACAAACAGGACAGGTGCACCTGCCACATCAGACGCCTGTCTGCGGGCGGCCACCAGACGGCGCAGCATGGCCCAGAATTCTGGGGTCCCGAGAAGACCGCGATTCTTCTTGAGAAAGCCCGGGGCCTCTTGCCGCAGCCGCTTGAGGCGCGAGCGACGCACCTTTGGGCCGAACCCGGCCGGTGTCATGATCTCTTTTTCTGGGGTACCGTTCGTCACATCACTCTGCCCGACAAAAATAAAGGAGATGCGGCAACATTTCCTGTGATTCCGAACAGTAAGGCAAAAATACCGTGCTGGCGCCAGCAAAACGTGCGACATATGTCTTTGCAGCAAGGATCGCTTTTGAAGGCCCGGCCCGGATCGGAGGCCGATCCGCATGGTATTTTATGGAGCGACCGATGGTTGCAACTGTTTCAGTTATTCTTCCGGTCTATAACCGCAGCTCCAGCCTTGAATATTCGATGCGCAGCGTCCTTGAACAGTCCTACAGGGATCTGGAACTGATCGTGGTTGATGATGCCTCGACCGAGGATTTGAAGCCGATCGTCGAGGGCATCGGCGATCCGCGGGTCCGCTTCATCCGCCGCGAGGTGAACGGTGGGGCCTCGGCGGCCCGCAACGCTGGTCTGGCAGCAGCAACCGGAGAACTGATCGCGTTTCAGGACAGCGACGATCTTTGGCTGCCCAACAAGCTGCAAATGCAGGTCGAGCTGTTGCAAGGCCTGCCGCCGGAGGTCGGCGTGGTGCTGCATTCCAAGGTGCTTTATGGCAGCGGGCCCGACGGCACTTACGGGGTTGGCCTGGTCTCGATGCGGCCGCCGCCGCACCGGATCATGAAGCCCGGCGAGGATCAGGTTCGCAAATACCTGATCGAGAACCGGATCAGCCTGCAAAACGCCCTGTTCCGGCGCGACTGCTATCCCGATCTACGCTGGTTTGATGATGTGACCCGATCAAATGCAGACTGGGCATTCAGCTCTTCTCTTGCGCAGCACACCAAGATCGCGGAGTTCCCCGAACCCGTCGTCATGGCGTTCTCCTCGCCGGATGGGATTTCCAAACTGAAGCGAGCCAAGGCTATCGGCCTGATCCGGATCGTCAAGCGCAACCGCGCCGCCTATGCCCGCTATCCTGATGCTTACGGGATTATGATGTGGCGGATCGGGCGAATCCTTGCGCGGCATGGAAAGCATCGGATGGCCCGCCGATTCTATTTTGAAGGACTTAAGAAAAACCCGGGATTCCTATGGCAGGCTATGCTGGGAAAGCTCCAGAGACTGCGCCTGCGGAGTGTCTGATTCCATGTGGCTTGTTAAATACCTGCAGACATCAGCCCCGCCAGACGCGAAGCCGGTCACGAGCACGGGCAGCCAGCCGATGAATAGGTCGAACAGTTTTAGCCCTCGCGATGGCGTTGTCGGTCAAAAATTCCGGGTTCAGGATCGGCGGTGGGGCCAGCGGGGCCTTGTAGTCTGGCGCATACCCGAAGCGTTCGAAGTCGGCGGCATAAAGCGTGGCAACGAGGGCGCGCTCCTGCGCGGTCGGCACAATGGCCCCAAGTGTCCGCCCATCCGCCGACGCCGTCTGCCCAGCCTTGTTGGAATGGTCCATGGTGCGAGGGCCCGCCACCTCCCCGGCCAGCAGGTCGAAATAGGGGATCAGCGCATCAAGCCCGTGTTCGAGATGGAAGATCGCGCAGTTTTGCGATTGGTCAGGCGGGATGAAATCGACCTGGGGTCGGCTGTGATTGTCGCTGCGATGCGGGTCGCGGCGCCGGGCCTCAAATTCCGCCTGCAGCCAGTCACCAAAGCTCATTCCCGCAGAGACGGTGCCTTCAATCTCGGCCTGGAAGCGGTAGGCGCTGACGGCCCGGTCCAGCGGATGGCGGACCACGGCGAAGACATCGGTAAAGAAGTCTGGCGGGAACATCCGCATCAGCGAGGCCCAGTCGACATGCTGCGGCGAGGTCCGCGACCAGCGCGCCTCGGAGTCCACCGACAGATAGCGGCGATCGAGCAGGGCGAGCGTCCCGAACCGGGATTTCAGATAGTTCTCCACGGAACTGCCGGCACATTTCGGGATATGAGCGAAATAGACCAGTCTGGTTCCGATCCGAACAATGGGCATGGCTTCGTTCTCCGGCTGTCGCCTGCTCCTGGCAGCCCCTGCAAGACTGCGTCCGGCAAGACCCGCGCGATCGGTGATACGCGCGGAGCGAAGCCGGGTTCAACCGAAAACCCCGATGCGGCGGCATTCCTGCCGCAAGCACAGGGTATCCGGAAAACCCGCAGATCCGCCCCCGCGCGGAGACGGGCAGGATGGCAGCCATGACGATCGCGGAAAAGAGCCCCCAGCGGATCGCGGCCACACCGGCGGGTGCTGCGAAATCCGCATCCCCGAAGCTGGCGCCGGTCGTGACGCTTTTCCTGATCGGCCTCGCCATTCCCTTCGTGTTCCAGATCGGACCGCTGCGCTTTTCGGTCTACCGCTTTTTGCTATTTTTCATGGTTGTCCCGCTTCTGGTGTTGTGGCTGAACGGGCGTGCCGGTCGCATCCGCATCCCCGATTTGGCGCTCTTGCTGATGTGTTTCTGGAGCACGCTGAGCTATGCGGTGATCCATGGGATCGGAACCGCTATCGAGACCGGCGGGATCATTTTCATCGAGACGATGGGGGCCTATCTTCTGGGCCGTGTTTTCGTGCGGACATCCGACGATTTCTTCAAGGTGGCTCGGTTGATGTTCTGGATCATCGTCCTGATCCTGCCTTTTGCCCTGTTCGAGTCGGTGACCGGCCGGAACCTGGCACTGGATCTATTCCGGCTCGTTTACACGTCTCACGCTAATCTGAACATGGACCCGCGCTGGGGCTTGCGACGGGTACAAACGGTCTTCGAGCACCCGATCCTTTTCGGGGTCTTCTGTTCAAGCATCGTTGCCATGACCTATTTCGTGCTGGGC
>JBBKVT010000241.1:0-7255 GCA_037968535.1 Paracoccaceae bacterium | reverse complement strand
GTCGCCGCCGGGACGCAATCCGATCCGGTTTCGCGATAGAGCACGCCTGTGCCGATCTTGTAAGGCGATCTCGCCCCGGCAGCGACCCGCGTCCCTTGCGGGAAAATGATCAGCTGTCCCGGCCACTGAGTCCCCGCTTTCACGTCTGCCACCATTTGCTTGATAGCAAGACTACGCTTGCCGCGATCCACCGCGATGCAACCGATCCTTTGCGCATAATAGCCGACTATTGGGGCCCATTTCAGTTGCTGCTTCATGATGAACTTCGGCCTGGGAATCACCGAGACGATGATGATGATGTCGAAAAAGCTTTGATGCTTGGAGGCGACGAGCACCTCATCTGTCGGCACCTCTCCCCTGACTTCGGATCTCAATCCGACCATCCACGCGGCCGTCCAGCGTACCCAACTGCAAAAGGTATGCACTGCACGAAATGCCCATTCGCGTTTCCAGATTGCCAGCGGCGTGAAGAATACTCCCATCAGTACCATCACGAGGTACATCTGAATGATGAACAGCAGCGAGCGGAGCCATTGGATCATGTCGTTCATTACGTCAGCTTTCGCAAGGATCGGAAGGCGGCGACCCGCGTCGCCACGAAAGCAACGAGTCCCGCCGCAAGCGGCAAGGCCAGAAGCCAGAACCATTCGACGCCCTTGAAACCCAAACCGGTCAGAAATCCGGTGCCTGTTTGCGTTTGCGGGATCAGTGTGATGGCGATGGCGCCCAGGATCGTGCCAACCGCCGCCCCCGACATCGCGCGCAATGTGAAACGGCGGACAAATGCGCGGGCGATGTAGCTGTCGAGTGCGCCGACCAGCCGTAGCACCTTGATTACCGGTCCGTTCGCCGACAGGGCGGCATTTGCGGCCAGCGCCACCATTGCCGCAGTCGTCGCAGCGATCAGCAACACCGCCACCAGCCCCAGCATCCGGATCCGTTCCGCAGCCGCCACAAGCGGCTGACGCCAGCGGGTGTGATCGTCTAGCACCGCGCCGGGCGCCTCTGCCTGCAGCCGCAAACGAAGACCTTCGGCATCAAAGCCCTCGTCGGTCTCGATGATCTCGATCAGTTGCGGGATCGGCAACGTATCCAGCGGCAGGTCGGGGCCGAACCAGGGTTCCAGCAGCGCCCGTTCTTCGGCCTCGTCCAGTGCCCGGGCCGAGGCGATACCGGGTGTGCCACCGAGGACCGCCAACACAACCGCGGTCTGGATCGCAACCTGCCCGGTTGGCGCCGAGATACGAACTGTCGCCGTGCGGGCGAGTTCTTGGGACCAGCGGTCCGCCAGGCGCCCGGTGGCAAATGACAACGCAAGCGCGAACACCGCCAGAAACGCCATCGCACCGGCGGAAAACACCGTCAGTTGCGCGGTAAAGCCCGACGGAGGCACGACCTTGTCAGCTTGGCTGTTGCCGCGCAACAGCACCAGAAGCATCGGAAACGTTGGCCTTTTCACAGATCGGCCCCCGCGAGTTGAAGCTGTCGATCGCGGATTCGCAGCACGCGGGTGGCGACTTGCGCCTTGGCGCTGCGGATCAGGTTCAGGTCATGTGTCGCAATCAGGATGGTCTTGCCCATCTTGTTCAACTCGACCAGCAGGGTCAGCAGTCGAAGTGACATCTCCCAATCGACATTGCCGGTCGGTTCGTCCGCGATCACCACATCCGGCGACATGATTACCGCACGCGCCAGCGCCGCGCGTTGCCGCTCGCCGCCCGATAGCTGCGGCGGCAGGGCGTCGGCGCGGTCCGATAGCCCGACCCACGCCAACAGTTCCGAAAGATCTTTGCCTTCGTCCGGACGATTGGCGGTCATCAGCGGCAGCGCCACGTTTTCGGATATTGGAAGGTGGTCGAGAAACTGGCAATCCTGATGCACGACACCGATGCGACGTCGAATACGGGCAACGTCATCGCGTGTTTGCGTGCTTGCGTCCCGGTCGAACAACAGAATCCGACCGGAACTTGGCGTCAGGTCGGAATAGCATAGCCGGAGCAGTGTCGTCTTCCCCGAGCCGGACGGACCGGTCAGAAAGTGGAAAGAACCCGGTTGCAAATGCAGCGAAATACCCGAAAGCAATTCTTCCGCGCCATGGCGATAGGTCACGTTGTCCAGCTTGATCACGATTGGTTCTGTCCCTCGCCTGCCGCGACAGTTTTGCCTCACGCTGCACGGTCTTTCAATGTGGTGTGGCGCAAATGCTTGGATTGTTGACCCAGCTTTGCTAAAAATCGAACAAAATGAAGCACTCGGCCCCTGATTTTGTCATTCATAAGGGACTATCGGGGCTAGAATAATTTTCGAGGGGGCAGCATGCGGTTGATATGTCCGAATTGCGGAGCGCAGTACGAGGTGGGTGACGATGTCATTCCCACGGCGGGTCGTGATGTACAGTGTTCTAATTGCGGCCACTCCTGGTTCCAGCGCCCCGCTAGTCAGGATCGCGACCTCGCGGAAGAAATGGGCCTGGAATTGCCCGAAGACGACGACGGCGCCGCCGAGCACTTGCCGGAAGACGAACTGCCAGAGGCGGACACAGCCGAGGTGGCCTCTGATCATCTGCCCGAAGACGAATTCGAAGAGGATTACAATGATCCGGATGAACGTGATCTGAAGCGGCAGGAACTGGATCCGGATGTCGTCGGGATCCTTCGGGAAGAGGCCGAGCGCGAACAGGCAGAGCGGGCCGAAGAAACTGGTGGCCTTGAGACGCAGACCGAGCTTGGGTTGGAGAGCGGTGATGACAATGCCGCCCGCGCCGAGCGGGCTGCACGGCTACGTGGATTGTCCGAAGATGAAGCGGATGAGGATGAGGCAGCGATTTCGGCGGTCGTCGCAACCTCGGCCCGGCGCGATCTTCTGCCGGACATCGAGGAAATAAACTCAACTTTGACCGCGACATCGGAACGTCAAGAAGACGACGACGATGATCGCGATGAAAAACGCGCCCGCAGCGGGTTCCGGCGCGGGTTCATCATTGCTGTTCTGTTCTTCGCACTGCTGGCGCTGGTTTACTCCTATGCGCCGCGCATCGTCGAATCGTTCCCCGGCGCAGAGCCAGCACTGTCGTCCTATGTGGATGCGGTGAACCAGTTGCGACTGTGGGTAGACATGCTGATGCAGAAGGCGGTCGACAAATTGACCGTGCTATTGGGCCAGGTCAGCAACGGCGGTTAGAACGGCACCAGCGTTTTGATCGCAGAGTTCACTGGTGATTTCCGGTTTCTTACATTCCACAGTCGCGAGAACGTGTCGGACCGGTCTGGTCGCCGATCCGGGCCGGTGGTTCCGTCGCTGATCGGGGTCAGAACCGGTCAAGCAACCGTTTGAGGTAATCCAGTTCCACATCTGGACGGCTCTGATCGCTGGACCGTCGTCGAATTTCGTCCAGCAGTTCGCGGGCGCGACGATAGACATCTTCTCCTTGCAGCAACTGTTCGTCGGTGCCAACCCGGCCATTCGCGCCAGTGTCACGGCCCAATGGATCGCGACGGTTCTCGCTTCCATTCTGGCCAAAAGCCTCACCCTGCTGGCCGCTTTGCTGTTGTTGTTGCTGAGCGAGTTCCCGGCCGAGTTCGCGCATACCTTCGCGCAGGGCTTCCATTGCTTCGGCCTGATTGTCGAGCGCACCTGCGAAATCGTCCTGCCGCAATGACTCTTCAGCGCCGTCCATCGCGCGGCCCGCCCGACCCAATGCATCACGGGCTGCGTCGCCGCCAGGGGTTCCGGCACCCGGCAGGTTCTTGGTCTGTTGGTTCAAGAGATTGCGCAGCGCCTGCTGCCGGTCGGCAAGACCCATTCCGGGCTGATCGCCCTGCGATCCGCTTTGTCCCCGACCCGGCTGTCCATTCTGTCCACTTTGGCCTTGCTGTCCGTCCTGTCCTTGCTGGCCATTCTGCCCGCCTTGGCCCTGCTGACCCTGTTGGCCCTGCTGACCTTGTTGGCCCTGCTGACCTTGCTGACCCTGCTGACCTTGCTGACCCTGTTGTCCTTCCTGACCTTCCTGGCCGAACTGATCCTGCAGGTCGCTGAAGGTTTCGTCGTTCAAACCCTGCTGTTGCTGCAGTGTGTCGGCCAGCCCCTCCATCGCCTGTTGACCGGGGCTTTGCTGGCCCTGACCCTGTTGGCCTTGAGTGACCTGCATGTTCTCCATCATCTGACGAAGCTGATCCAGAAGCTGCTGCGCCTCGGCGATGCGGCCCTGTTCCATTAGCTCCTGCAACCGGTTGAGCATTTCCTGCAACTGGTCGCCGGTAATTTCCTGCATGTCCTGATTCTGTGCCTGCTGCGAGCCATCCTCTTGGCTTTGCTCGGCCAGTTGTTGCATATAATCCTGCATTGCCTCGCGCAGCTCTTGCATCAGCTCTGCGATTTCCTCATTTGTCGCGCCCTGTTGCATCGCCTCGGACAACCGGTCCTGCGCGCGACGCAGGCGTTCCAGAGCGTCCGAGAGGCTGCCGTCCTCGATCAGCGTGGCGATATCCCAAAGCGCCTGCGCGACTTCGTCGCGTCGCTCTGTCGACAGTTGATTGTAGTTCACGCCCATTTCCAGCCGACGGATCGCGACGCGCAGCATCAGGTAGGCGGTGGAATTGTCGAAGATCTCGTCGGGCCGATAGCTGATCGCGCGCAGCACCTGGGCCACACGTCCGGCGTTGGTGCGGTTCCACAAGATGTCGCGGCGCTGCTCGATCAGCGCATTGGCCAGCGGGTCAAAGAACCGACGGCCCGGAAGGATTGCCGTCACTGGGTCTGATTGACCGGTCTGGCTGGCGGCGTCTTCGGCAGAAAGCGTGATCTTCACCGGCAAAGTCGCCCAGGGATGCTGCGAGAGGTTTTCGATGAGGGTTTCGGTGAACTCATTGCGCCCGCCGCTGATTGGCATCGGCAGGTCGAGCAGGATCGGTTCCTGAGGTTCCGGGTCGACGATCAGGCCGAAGCGTCGCTCGACCGCAGCCAGATCAAGTTCAATTCGGGCGGAACCTGCGACAACGCCATAATCGTCGCGCGCGGTGAATGGCAGGCGCATTTCGCCTTCGACGCCGCGTTCAACTTCACCATCAGGCTGCACCTCTGGCGGCGCGTCCGGGACCATCTCGATGTTCCAACGTCGGCCGCCCGGCCCGTCGATTGACAGCGTTCCCGATTGGGTCACCTCGAACTCCTGTGACGGTTCGGCGGCGCTGGTGACTTCGCCGATCCGGCCCGACACAGTTTCGGCGACGGTCAGCGCACCGACTTCGCCGTAAAGCCGCAGCGTGATGCGGCTGTCTTTCGGAACGGCGAGTGTCGACTGGCCGATATCCGCAAGATAGATCGACGGCTTGCCGGTATAGGCGGGCGGTTCGACCCATCCTTCCCATGTTGGTCCGCCCGCATATGGGCCTGAACCACCCGTGGCGAGTTCGGTCACGCTGGCGACGCGCCAGACCGAACCGAAAATCAGCGCCATCGCAAATGCCAGAACTGCGACGTAACGAAGCGCAAACGGATCGCGCCGGGATATCCGCAAGTCAGGTTCGACGGCACGAGCACGGGCGGCGCGTTCGGCCATGCGGGCGACGTGAGCGTTCCAAACGGCGCGGGATTCGGGGTCGCGTGCGCCAATTGCCTGCTGATCCAGAATCGCGGTGATCGGGCGGCCCGGCAGAGTGCGGTCCAATCGGTCCAGCGCTTCTGCACGCGACGGCCAGTGGAACCGACGGATTGCAAACCCGATGGCGACCAAGATCGCCAGGATCGAAAGAACCGATACGGCCCAGCCGATTTCGAGCGAAAGACTGTCTTGCAGCCCGAACATCAGCGCGGCCAGCACGAGAAGGAGAATCGAGATCAACGGCCAAAGCGCACGAGTCAGACGTTCCGCCACCATTCCGGCGCGGGTCAAGCCCAATGGCCAGCGCAGAATCCGCGCTGCCACGTCAGGGATGATCGGGTCTGGCGCCATCTGCCCTGCGGTTGCGGCCCCTCCGGGATTGTTCCCGGGTCAGAGCCATTCCGGAATGGTATCCCGGTTTATCATTTCGTCAAAGGTGGGTCGGGCGCGTATGACAGCGAATTGATCGCCCTGCACCATCACCTCGGGGATCAGCGGGCGAGAGTTGTATTCGCTCGCCATCACCGCGCCGTAAGCACCGGCCGAACGGAACGCCACGAGATCGCCCGAGGCAAGTGGGGGCATCGGCCGCTGCTTGGCAAATGTGTCACCGGATTCGCAGACCGGGCCGACGATGTCGATCGGTGCGGATTCGGTGCCCGCGGCCGGTTCTGAAACCGGGATGATATCGTGAAATGAACCATACATCGACGGCCGGACCAGGTCGTTCATCGCGCTGTCCAGGATCAGGAAATTTCGTTCGTCCCCTGACTTCACGTAGATCACTTCGCTGACCATGATCCCGGCGTTTCCCGAGATCAATCGACCGGGTTCGATCTCGATCTCGACGTCCAGATCACCCAGTGCGCGGCGGATGACTTCGCCATATTCGATCGGCAGTGGCGGCGCCTTGTTGGAGCGTTCGTAAGGGATCCCAAGCCCGCCCCCCAGATCGAGGCGCCGAATGTCATGACCTTCAGCGCGCAATTGCCGCGCGAGGTCGGCGACCATGCCGTAAGCTTGCTCAAAAGGCTCCAGATCGGTCAGTTGACTGCCGATATGGACGTCAATGCCGACGACTTGCAGCCCCTTCAGGCGCGCGGCCTGAAAAAAGACGTCGCGGGCGCGTGCGATCGGAACACCAAACTTGTTCTCTTTCCGGCCGGTCGCGATCTTTTCATGCGTCTTGGCATCCACGTCCGGGTTCACCCGGATCGTGATCGGCGCGATCATGCCCAACGATAGCGCCACCTCGTTCAAGGCAACCATCTCGGGCTCGCTTTCGACATTGAACTGCCGGATGCCGCCTTCCAGCGCCAACTTCATCTCGACCTTGGTCTTGCCGACGCCGGAAAACACGATCCGCTCGCCGGGGACGCCGGCCGCACGCGCCTTGAGGTATTCCCCGATCGAAACAACGTCGATGCCGGCGCCCAGATTACCCAGCAGGCGCAAGACCGCGAGGTTCGAGTTGGATTTCATTGCGAAGCAGACCAGATGATCCATGCCCGCCAAAGCCTCGTCGAACAGCCGGTAATGGCGGGTCAGCGTCGCGGCAGAATAGCAATAGAAAGGCGTTCCGACCGCAGCAGCAATCTCGGGCACCGGCACGTCCTCGGCATGAAGGATACCGTTACGGTAGATGAAGTGGTCCAT
>JBBKVT010000240.1:0-3008 GCA_037968535.1 Paracoccaceae bacterium | reverse complement strand
TTGCGTCTGGATTTCGTCGATGGCGGTGCCTCGGTGGAGGTCGATGCCTGGGACACCTACTCCGTCCCCGGTGGTGCGTTCCGAAAAATCACCGCCGTCGGCGATAAACCGGTCGATGCCCTTGTCGTTATCACAGGCGATCATCGCAAACGGCCGGTTTTCGCGCCCGAGGTGATCGACACCGCAAGGGCAGTGGGCCTTGGACTGGATGCCAGCGGCTTTGTGGCCAAGGCGTCGCTGCTGCCCGCATACGGACGGGCGGGCTGATGCGACCCAACCAGATACGCACCCGCCTGGACGCCGGAGAGATCGTCGTCAACGCCTGGCTGTCGATTGGATCGAGCTATTCCGCCGAAGGCGTCGGGCATAGCGGCGTTCATTCTGTCACGATCGATCTGCAGCATGGAATGCTGGATTTCAGCGTTGCCCTGCAGATGTTACAGGCCATTTCATCGACGCCCGCCACGCCCCTGGTCCGGGTGCCGTCTCTCGACACGGCCCAGATCATGCACTTGCTGGATGCCGGCGCGTATGGCGTCATTTGTCCAATGATCTCGACGCCTGAACAGTCAGCCGAACTTGTCGCCGCCTGCCGCTATCCGCCGACGGGCAAGCGCAGTTTCGGGCCGTCGCGCGGCCTGCTTTATGGCGGCTCGGACTACGTAGCCGAGGCGGATGCCACGGTCATGGTCATTCCGATGATCGAGACCGCCGAAGCCGTCGACCGGATCGAGGAAATCCTCGATGTCGACGGGATCGACATGGTCTATCTCGGCCCCAACGATATGGCTTTCGCGCTCGACGGACATGCGGGCTTTCCCCGCCCCAAGTCCGAGGCCGCGCTTGTCCGCGTCCTGCAAGCCGCCATGCGGCGCGATATTCCCGCCGGCATTTTCTGTGGGTCCGGGGAGGAGGCGCGCGCCCGCGCAGGCGAGGGATTCCGGCTTGTCACACCCGGCAATGATTTCGCACATCTGACCCGAAGCATGCGCGAGGCCGTCCGCCTCTCGATGGACGACGACGGATCGATTGCGGCACGCGCCGTCGCCCAAAATGGCTATTGAATACCTCAGATCGCGCGATTGGATCCTCTTGCCCGGAACATTGTGCACCAACATGGTTTTCGATGGATTCCTGAATGCGCTGGATGTGCCGTCCGACCGAAGACGAACCGTTCCCCTGCAGCACGGGACGGTCGAGGCATACCGCGATGTGCTGACGCCGCTCTCGAAGGGTGCTGTCATTTGCGGTTTTTCACTCGGCGCGATTGTTGCGGCCCATCATGCCGACCGCCTTGCTGCCGCGCGGATCATCCTGTTTGGCCTCAATCCTTATGCGGACGATCCGGCAAAGGCCGAAGGGCGCAATGAATTGGCCCGCGATGTCGCAGCGATGGGCGGGGCAGCGGCGATGAAGTCTCGGCTTCCGAGGCCAAGCGGTCCGGATCAGACACAGACGCATGCGGCAATCCTTGCGATGGCGGATGCCACCGCCTCTGACATCGACGCACAGACGCATCTCGCTCTCAGCCGCCCCGGCGCGATGGGTGCCCTGTCGCGATCGCTATCGCCGGTCCTGGTTCTGACCGGAAGCGAGGATCTGGCCGCCCCGCCCGTACAGGGAAAGGCGGCGTCCGATATGGCACCGAATGGGCAGTTCCGGATTCTGCGGCAGCTGAGCCACTACGCCCTTGTGGAAAACGCCAGCGTTTGTGCGACTGCCATTATGGAAATGGAGGACACCATCCGATGAATCCTGTTGCACGCGAGGCGCTGGTTGCACGGCTCAAGACCTTTGATACGCCGACAATCTGTAATGCCATCGAAGTGGCGCAGGGTGGCCGCGGGTTCGAGGGTTTCACGCACCGCACGATGCCGTGGTCCGGCCTCCCGGATCACTGCATCGTGGGGTTTGCACGCACCGCACGCATCGCCGGGCGGACGCCGCCGAACGAGCCGCCGGACGAAATCCGCGCGCGTAGGATGGCATATTTCCGCGCGATGGCGGCGGGGCCCCGTCCCGGGATCGCGGTGATTGAGGACATGGATGGCGAGGCCGCGCTTGGTGCCTGGTGGGGCGAGATTCACGCGCAAATCCATCAAAAGGTCTTCAGGCTGGAAGGGGCCGTGACCAATGGCGTCATGCGCGATCTGGGCGACTTGCCAGAGGGCTTCCCGGTTCTCGCAGGCGCGGTCGGACCCAGCCACGGTTTCGTTCATGTGCGCGAAATCGGTACGCCGGTTCAGGTCTTCGGCATGGCCGTCCGCGAAGGGGATCTGATCCACGCCGACCGGCACGGTGCCGTCAACATTCCGTCCGACGTGATCGGCGGTCTCGACGCGGCGCTCGAACGGCTCCTGTCGTCCGAAGCCATCATTCTCGATCCTCTGAAGGAAGGGTCGGTCGGCCTGGAGCGGTTCGAGTCGCTCTGGTCGCAATTCGAGAAGGCGCGGACATGAACGGAAACCATCGGTTCACACGGGCCCCGCACGTACACGGCGAAGGAGTAATCGGATGACTACTGTTCTGGGGTGCATTGCCGACGATTTCACCGGCGCGACCGATATAGCGGGCCTGCTGGCCCGCAGCGGCGTGCGCGTTTCCCTGCGCATCGGTGTTCCAAACGAAGCGCCTTGCGAGACCAGCCCCTTCGAGGTCATCGCCCTCAAGTCGCGGACCGCGCCCACCGCTCAAGCCATCGCGGAGTCTCGCGCGGCGCTGGCCTGGCTGCAACGCGCCGGCGCAAGCCGCTTCTTCTGGAAGTACTGCTCGACCTTCGACAGCACACCCGAGGGCAATATCGGTCCGGTGGCCGAGGCGCTGATGGCAGATCTCGGAACCGATCAAACGATCTATTGTCCCGCCTTTCCCGAAAACGGGCGGTCGGTATTCATGGGCAATTTATTCGTCGGGCAGCAGCCCCTTGCGGAAAGCCCGATGAAGGATCACCCGCTCACCCCGATGCGCGACAGCAACTTGATGCGGTTGCTTGAGCCGCAGGTGACAAA
>JBBKVT010000239.1:0-5984 GCA_037968535.1 Paracoccaceae bacterium | reverse complement strand
CCCCATCCCAATGCTCGCCATCGACGACACCGGGGGAAATCGCGTTCACGTTGATGCCGTGTTTGATCAGGTCCAGCCCGGCCGATTGCGTGAGCGAAATGACCGCCGCCTTCGTGGCGCAGTAGACAGCGACCAGCGGCTCACCGCGACGGCCCGCCTGGCTGGCCATGTTGATGATCTTGCCGCCGCGGCCGCGGTCGATCATGTGCCGTGCGACCGCCTGCAGGGTGAAAAGCGTGCCCGCTACGTTGATGTCGAAGACGCGGGCGAACTCGGCGCGGTCGATTTCGACGATCGGCGCCGCCGTGAACAGCGCCGCGTTGTTGATCAGGATGTCGATCCGCCCGAGGGTTGCGACCGTCTCCGCCACGGCGTTGTCGATGCTGGCCTGAACGGTGACGTCAAGCGCGACAGCTGTGGCGGCGTCGCCCAATGACGCGGCGGTTTCGCGGGCGCCGTCGATATTGATATCGGCGATCGCCACCCGCGCGCCTTCTCTGACATAGGCTTCGGCGAAGCTCCGCCCGATTCCCCGGGCGGCGCCAGTGATGAGGGCTGTTTTTCCAGCGAGGCGCATCACTCGATCCTCAGACCCTGCTCGTCGAACCTGTGCAGCTGTTCCAGGCGCGGGGTCAGATGGATGGTGTCGCCGTGACGGAAGCTCACCTCGCCCGGCGCCCGCACGGTGATCATTTCGGCCAACCCGGTCTTGTGGACGTGAAAGAAGGTGTCCGATCCAAGGTGTTCGGCCACCCCGACAACGCCCTGCCATGCGCCGTCGCTCTCGGTCACGTCGATATGCTCGGGACGGATGCCGATGGTGCGGGCGTCATGTTTCGTGGCCTCCGCGCCTTCGATGAGGTTCATCTTGGGCGAGCCGATGAAGCCGGCCACGAACACGTTGAGCGGCCTGTGATAGAGCTCAAGCGGACTTCCGACCTGTTCGATCACGCCAGCATGCAGCACCACGATCTTGTCTGCCATGGTCATGGCCTCGACCTGATCGTGAGTGACGTAGATCATGGTGGTCTTGAGCCGCTCGTTCATTTAGCAGATTTCCAGCCGCATTCCCACCCGCAGCGCCGCGTCGAGGTTCGAAAGCGGCTCATCGAATAGGAAAGCCGAGGGCTCGCGCACGATGGCGCGGCCGATGGCCACCCGCTGGCGCTGACCGCCCGACAATTGTCCGGGACGACGGTCCAGGTAGTCGGTGAGGTTCAGGGCGGTTGCGGCCGCCTCGATCCGGCGGTCCTGTTCGGCCGGATCCATGCCGGCCATGCGCATCGGAAAGGCGATGTTCTTGCGCACCGACATATGCGGGTAGAGCGCATAGGACTGAAACACCATCGCCAGACCGCGTTTGGCCGGAGGAGTGTTGGTCGCATCCGCCCCGTCGATCGCGATATTGCCCGAGGTCAGGTCTTCCAGGCCTGCGATCATGCGCAGCAAGGTGGACTTGCCGCAGCCCGAGGGGCCGACGAAGACGGCGAACTCTCCGTCCTCGATGGTGAGATCCAGAGGGGGGATGACCTGGACGTCGCCAAAGCTCTTGGTCACTTGATTGAGTTGAATTTGTCCCATTGGTCTATTCCTTCCTTATTTGACGGCGCCAAAGGTCAGGCCGCTGACGAGTTGCTTCTGGCTGAACCAGCCGAGAATGAGGATCGGCGCGATCGCCATGGTCGAGGCGGCGCTGAGTTTGGCGTAGAAGAGCCCTTCGGGGCTGGAGTAACTGGCGATGAAGGCCGTGAGCGGAGCCGCCTTGGCCGCGGTCAGGTTCAGCGTCCAGAAGGCCTCGTTCCATGCCAGGATGAAGTTCAGCAGCAACGTCGAGGCGATACCGGGCACAGCCATCGGCGTGAGCACGTAAAGGATCTCCGCCTTCAGTGATGCTCCGTCCATCCGTGCGGCTTCAAGGATTTCGCCCGGAATTTCGCGGAAGTAAGTGTAGAGCATCCAGACGATGATCGGCAGGTTCATGAGCATCAGCACGATGACCAGGCCGGTCCGGCTGTCGAGCAGCCCGAGTTTGATGAAGATCAGGTAGATCGGATAGAGCACGCCGACCGCCGGAAGCATTTTTGTCGAAAGCATCCAGAGAAGGATGTCCTTCGTCCGATGCGATGGCACGAAAGCCATCGACCAGGCGGCGGGAACCGCGATGATGATCCCGAGGATGGTCGAGCCGCCGGCGATGATCACCGAGTTCAGGAGGAACCGCATGTAGTTGGAGCGTTCCAGGACCACCGAGTAGTTTTCCAGCGTCCAGTCGAAGGCCAGGAAGACCGGCGGGTCGGCGATCGCCATCGCTTCGGTCTTGAAGCTGGTCAGGATCGTCCAGAGGATCGGGAAGAAGATCAGCAGACCGATGGCCCATGCGGCGGCGGTGTTGATGATCTTGCGTTGTTGAGTAACCGTGCGCGCCATGATGTCCTCCTCACGCGTCCAGGTTCTTGCCGACCGCGCGCATCAGGAAGATGGCGACGATATTGGCGAGAATGATTGCATAGACACCACCGGCGGAACCCAGACCCACATTCTGGCTCTCCAGCACGCGCTGGTAGATCAGGTAGGTGAGTGTCCGGGTGCCGAACGAACCTTGGGTGGTCACGAAGATCTCGGCGAAAATCGACAGAAGAAAGATCGTCTGGATCAGGACCACGACGGTGATGGCGCGGCCAAGATGGGGCAGAGTGATGAAACCGAAACGCTTGATCGGCGGCGCGCCATCCATCTCGGCGGCCTCGAGTTGTTCGCGGTCCAACGACTGGATCGCCGTCAGCAGGATCAGCGTCGCAAAGGGCAGCCACTGCCATGAGACGATCATGACGATTGATTGCAGCGAGGCCTGGCTGAGCCATTCGACGGGCTGTGCGCCGAAGAACTTCCACAGATGGGCGAAAAGCCCGTTGACCGGATCCATGAACATGTTCTTCCACACCAGCGCCGAAACGGTCGGCATGACGAAGAACGGGGCGATCACGAGGATGCGGACAACGCCCTGGCCCCACATCGGCTGATTGAGAAGCAAAGCCAAGAGGACGCCGAAGACGACGGTGATGAGCAGGACGCCGCCGACAACGACCAGCGTCGCCAGGACCGAGGGCCAGAAGGCGCTGGAGGTGACGAAGCGGATGTAGTTGTCGAAACCGGTCCAGCCAAGATCGCCGCCACGCATGGGCAGGTATTTCTTGAACGAGAAGATAAGCGTCATGATCAGGGGAACGAGCATCCAGCCCAAGAGCAGGACCACTGCCGGCGCCATCATCAGGCGCGCCGCCGTTCGGGAATGTTGGGTTGCCATGGTGGCGCCTCCTCCGTTGACCGTCTCGAGACGGCCCGTTTCCAATTTCCGATGTAGCGAAAGTATGAACCCCGGGGGGCGCAGGGAGCCGGGAGCGCCCCCCGGGGACGGAAGGCGCGGGCTAGTAGCCCGCAGCTTCCATTTCGTCAGCGGTGAGCGCCTGCGCCTTGTCCAGAGCCTCTTCGACCGTCTGCTGACCGGCAAGCGCGGCCGAGATTTCCTGACCGACCTGGGTCGCGATGCCCGCGAATTCCGGAATGGCCACGAACTGGACACCCGTATAGGGTACCGGCTTGACCGACGGCGCAGTCGGGTCGGCGGCGTTGATCGATTTCAGGGTCATCGCCGCGAAGGGGGCCGCATTCTGATATTCGGGGTTCTCGTAGAGCGAGGAGCGCGTTCCCGGAGGCACGTTGGCCCAACCTTCCTTCGAGGCGACCAGATCGGTGAAGTCCTTCGAGGTCGCCCATGCGACGAATTCCTTGGCTTCGGCGGTGGCGTCGGAACCAGCCGGGATCGCCAGCGACCAGGCCCAGAGCCAGTTGCTGCGCTTGCCAAGTCCGGTGTCCGGCGCGAGGGCGAAGCCCACCTGGTCGGCCACGGTCGAGTCGTCGGGGTTGGTCACGAAGGACGCCGCCACGGTGGCGTCGATCCACATGCCGCATTTGCCCTGCTGGAACAGCGACAGGTTTTCGTTGAACCCGTTGGTCGAGGCGCCCGGAGGGCCGTAGTTGTTCATCAGGTCCATGTAGTAGTTGACCGTCGCGGTCCACTCGGGGCCGTTCAGCTCCGGCTGCCAGTCCTCGTCAAACCAACGCGCGCCGAACGAGTTGGACATCGCCGTCAGGAACGCCATGTTCTCGCCCCAGCCGGCCTTGCCGCGCAGGCAGATGCCGTAGACTTCGTTGTCCGCGTCGGTCATCGCGGCCGCGGCTTCCCTGATCTGGTCCCAGGTCGGCGCTTCGGGCATTTCCAGCCCGGCCTTCTCCACCAGGTCCTTGCGATACATGACCATCGAACTTTCACCGTAGAACGGCGCGGCATAGAGCTCGCCATCCACGGTCAGCCCGTCGCGAATGGCGGGCAGGATATCATCGGCGTCCCATTCGGCCGGAAGATCGTTGAGCGAGACAAGCCAGTCCTGGCCGGCCCAGATCGGAACCTCGTAGGTGCCGATACTCATCACGTCGAACTGGCCGCCATTGGCGGCGATGTCCTGGGTCACGCGCTGACGCAGGACGTTCTCCTCCAGTGTCACCCACTCGAGTTTGATATCGGGGTGGCTGGCGGTGAACTCACCCGCGAGACTCTGCATTCGGATCATGTCACCGTTGTTCACGGTGGCGATGGTGACGGTGGTTTCGGCGAAAGCGCCGCTGGCGGTTACCAGCGTAATCGCCGTGGCGGCAACGAGTGAATCCTTCAGTGACATCCGGGTTCCTCCATGTAGCGGGATGAGCCAGGAAATCGTAGGTTCGGAGTGACGTTAAGTCAATTAACATTTTGTCTCGCGTAAAGATAATTCTTTATGGGCGGCAATTTCAATATGTTAGGCAGAGTCGCGCATGACGAGTCTGCCGTCGAACAGCGTTTCTTCCCGCTCGGCCAGGCGTTCATCCGATTCCAGGACCCTGAACAGGGTGCTGACCGCGCGATTCGCGATCGCGGCGTAATCCTGCGCGATCGTCGTGAGCGAAGGGCAGGTGTACCTCGAAAACGGGTGATCGTCGTGACCGGCGATGCGTATCTCGCATTCCGCGCGATGGCCAACGCGAATTCCCAGTTCGAATGCTGCGGACAGCATCCCGATGGCCAGCCGGTCGTTGCTGCAAAGCACCGTATTGGTCGGGAGCGCCTTCTGGTTCAGCATCCGTTCTCCCTCTACGCTGCCTATTGCCTCGAAATTCCAGCCGTCGCCGCCTGCCTGGAAGATATGGGCGGCTTGCCCGTGGCGATCCATGCTCTCCAGATAGGCTTGCCGACGCTTGTTGGCGTTCGGGTTCGTCGGCGTCTTCATTTCGAAAAAGCAAGGCGGCTCGCCACTGCGACAAAGATATTCCACCATCAGATCAATGCTTTGAAAATTGTTCGTGCCAACGAAGGCTTCGCCCGCATCTTCGACATTCGCGTCGAACAGCACCAGGGGAACATTGTGGTTGAAATTCCGGATATCCGCCTTGTCCGATGCCCGCCCGAACGGCGCCAGAAGTACGCCCGCGGGTTTCAGCGATCTCAGCGATTCAAGGTTGTCACGTTCCAAGGACGGATTGCCATGGGAGCTCAGCAGAATGGGGCTGTACCCCGCCTTGAGGCAGGCAAGCTCAACCTCTCTGCCGATCTCGGAAAAGAACGGGTCGGCCAGGTTGGGCACGACGATGCCGATATTCTTGGTTCGACCTCTGTTCTGGTTCACGGCGAAGACATTGGGGCGGTAGTCGTGTGTCTTCAGCGCCGTCTCGATCTTTTGGCGCGAGCTGAGGCGCACGCTGTCGGGATCGTTGAAATATTTCGACAAAGTCGGGCGCGAAATTCCGCTGACCACTGCGAATTCTTCCATGTTGCGGATTTTCGGCTGCGCCATGTTTTACCTGCAATTTTCCCATCGCTACGCGCGTAAACTTATGAGTCAAGATATGGATGATACCGGGCGAACGTCAAGGTAACCTGAACGATCGTTCGA
>JBBKVT010000238.1:0-5332 GCA_037968535.1 Paracoccaceae bacterium | reverse complement strand
AGGAAAATCTCTTGTCCCGCCGCCGCGTCGTCGGTCAGGATTGTATCCTGCGCGACAGAGGCGAAAGGCAACAGGACGAGTCCGACGGTTAGTGCTTTCAACATTGCAGCCTCCTAGCTATTGAGATGCTACTGTAGCACCGAGCAGCCATTGCCGACTTGATCCCGGTCAAGGCTGTTGCAGATCCTTCAGATAAGCCGTCAACGCCACCAGACGCACCGGGGCAGGGGTCTGGCGACCATCCCCGACATCGATCAGCATCGTCTCGCCCAGCAACAGATCGCCGAATTCCGGCATCATGCCATGCCCCGCGCGGGAATAACCGTCGATCTGGTTCATCACATCGACCCAGGGAAACACACCGTCATTGCGCGCCGCGATCCGGGTGAGGTCGGGTACCGCGGGGTCGGCCCGGGCGGCGGCCGGCCCGTCGCCCTTTCCGGCGGGACCGTGACAGGCTGTGCAGCGTTCGGCGAAGAATTGGGCTGACGTCGGTGTCGGTGGCTCAAGGGTGCAGGCTGCCACCACGCCGAACGCCGCGACGAAGATCGGGAACTTGTGCATGTTTTGCCTCTCGCTTTTTGGTGGTGATTTGGCTCACCTTATAGCAAGGCTTTATCCGGAACATTGTTTCCGATCAATTCTTTCCAGACAAGGCGGCGTCAAGCGCGCCGCGCCGCAAAGGGCAGAGGGCAATGGAACTATCCACCGATACGATGCGCTACGCCGCCATCATGCTGGCCGCCGGGATCGGCATTCCGGTACTGGCAGCGCTGAACGCCCAGTTGGGAACCAGACTTGGATCGCCGGCCGCGGCGGCCAGTTGTCTTTTCATTGTCGCCTTCAGTTGCAGTGTCGTGGTCCTTCTGGTCACCGGCCCGGCCGCCATGGCCGGGGTCGCGGCGGCGCCCAGACACCTGTTGCTCGCTGGCGGTCTTGTTGCATTCTACATCCTCTCGATCACCTGGATCGCTCCGAAATTCGGCGTCGGCAACGCGGTCTTCTTCGTGCTGCTCGGCCAGCTTGTGAGTGCTGCCGCGATCGACCATTTCGGCTTGATGGGAGCACGGATTTCTCCGATCAGCCCGATGCGCGGTGCCGGGATCGGATTGATGGCAATGGGCGTTCTGTTGACTCAGAAATCGTGACCTTGACGCACGGATTGCGAAGTTTCGACGCAAAATCCGAGGAAACTCATGACCGGCACGGCATCTCGGTGCAGACTGGACCGCAAAGCAGGACAGAGGCGCAACCGCCCATGAGCATTTCCGCCGGCACGGCGCGACATTTTCTCTTGCTGCAAGGGCCGCACGGGCCGTTCTTTGCTCAGTTGGCGCGGATGCTGCAAAAAACCGGTGCCACCGTCTGGCGCGCCGGATTCAATGCCGGCGATCAGGCGTTCTGGCCCGATCGCCGCAGCTACCTGCCATTTACCGACCACCCCGACGACTGGCCGGAAACGCTTGACCGGATCCTTGCGGACAAGGCGATCACCGATGTCGTGCTTTACGGCGACACCCGCCCGATCCATGCGCAGGCAGCCGAGCTTGCAAAGGCGCGCGGGCTGACAGTGCATGTCTTCGAAGAAGGTTATCTGCGACCCTACTGGGTCACCTACGAGCGGGGTGGCTCGAACGGCCATTCGCGGTTGATGCAGATGGATGTCACGCGGATGCGACGCGCATTGGCCAGCGCCGAAGCCGACTCGCCCGAAGCCCCCGGCCATTGGGGCGACATGCGCGAGCATGTGTTCTACGGCGCGCTTTACCATGCGTTCGTGCTGTTCGCGAACCGACGCTACCGCCACTACCGCCCGCATCGCTCGATCCCCGTGGCGCGCGAATTTCAGTTGTATCTGCAGCGACTGGCGCTGATGCCATGGCTCTGGCTCGACCGGCAGATCGCGACACGCCGGATCAAGCGCGGCGGCTTTCCCTATCACCTGGTCCTGTTGCAACTGGAACATGACGCCAGCTTTCGGCACCATTCACCGTTCGCGACAATGGCCGAGTTCATCTCTGCGGTCATCGCCGGCTTCGCGGCGGGTGCGCCCGATCACCATCACCTTGTGTTCAAGGCACATCCGCTGGAAGACGGCCGCGCCTCTCTGCGACGCCTGATCCGGCACGCGGCTTCGGCGCATTGCGTCACCAGCCGCGTGCATTTCGTGCGCGGCGGCAAGTTGGCGCAGCTTCTCGACCACGCCCGCAGTGGCGTCACGGTCAACTCGACGGCTGCCCAACAGGTCCTTTGGCGCGGATTGCCGCTCAAATCCTTCGGTGCTGCGGTCTATGCCAAGCCAGAGTTTGTTTCCGACCAGCCGATCGCCGAGTTCTTTGGCCAACCGCGCCGCCCCGATCCCGCGGCTTATCGCGATTATCGCCTTTTTCTGCTGGAAACCAGCCAGGTCGCGGGCGGTTTCTATGCGTCCCGAGGTCGCCAGCAGTTGTTGCGTCAGGTGGTCGACATGATGCTGTCACCGGTCGATCCCTATGACGCGCTGGAAAACGGAACAGCGGCACCAAGGCAACAGTTGCGGGTGGTCAGATAGGGCAAGTCACGGCTTTTCTGGATTTTTCGCCGCCAGATCGCTAGGTTTGCTCAAAAGATAACAAAAAACTACCGAGGCAGAGTTACAGGTCGAGGAGACCAGCTGTGAAAATCACGTTCACACCTGGGGCGCGTTTTGTCGCCCTGTTGATACTGTCAGGCACGCTTGTCGCCTGCGGTCTGCCGCGCTCGGGACCCACCAAGGGCGAGATTTTTTCCGGTTCGGTGCAAAAAGAGGGCGACGCTTTCGTCGTCACCGTCAATGATCGCGTGACCCGTGCGACGGCTGTTGTCCCGGCTTTCGGATTTACTTCGGAATTCATCAATGCGGGCCTCGTGGGGTCCGACACCATCCAGCCCGGAGACACATTGAGTCTGACGATCTGGGAAAACGTCGATGACGGGCTTCTGGCCGCCGCCGGGTCCAAAATCTCGATGCTGGAAGAAGTTCAGGTCGACGGATCGGGCTTCCTCTATGTGCCTTATGCTGGTCGGATCAAGGCAGCCGGCAATTCGCCAGAGGCGCTTCGTCGCATCATCACCGAAAAGCTCGAAGGCCAGACGCCGGATCCGCAGGTCCTGGTGCGTCGCGTCGCAGGAGACGGTTCGACGGTGTCGATCACCGGGGCCGTTGGTGCGCAGGGCGTTTATGCCATCGAGCGACCGACGCGGACGATCTCGTCAATGCTGGCGCGCGCCGGCGGCGTGGTCATCGAGCCCGAGATCGCACAGGTCACCATCTTTCGCGGCAACCATCAGGCCAAGGTCTGGTTCCAGGACATCTACAAGAATCCCAGCTACGACATCGCCATGCGCGGCGGTGATCGGATTCTGGTCGAATCCGATACCCGGTCTTTCACGGCTTTGGGCGCCACCGGCACCCAAACCCGCGTCGTCTTCAACAAGCAAGCGCTTTCGGCGATCGAGGCAATAGCCCAGGTCGGCGGCCTCGCCGTGAATGCCGCCGATCCGACAGGCGTGTTCGTGTTCCGCAATGAACCCGAGGATATCGCCGAACAAGTGCTCGGTCGCACCGACCTCGTTGGCACCCAGCGGATGATCTACGTGCTTGACCTGACCGAACCGAACGGGGTCTTCATGGCCCGCGATTTTGTCGTGCGCGATGGCGACACTGTCTATGTGACCGAAGCGCCGTTCAGCCAGGCGATGAAGGGCATCAGCTCGACCTTCAGCGTCCTGAGTTCGGCCAACACGCTTAACACTTTGGCAGGGAACTAGCATCTGGAATGACCGCTACCCCTGACCAGAAAGCCGCCGGGTCCTCCCCCCGGCGGCTTTTCGTCTACAACGGGGGGTTTCTGACCCGACCTCGCATTCGCCGTATCCTGACGCTGGCCGGGTGGCAGGTCAGCCTTGGTATCCCCGGCCCCGACGACTGGGTCGGCACCTGGGGCAAAAGCCCGACCGCCCCGCGCGGCGAAGCCGTTGCCGAGCGACGCGATGCGCCGATCTTGCGGGTCGAGGACAGCTTTCTGCGCTCGATCCATCCGGGCCGTTCGGGCGAGCCGCCGATCGGGCTTAATCTCGATAGTCGGGGCGTGCATTTCGACAGCGCCGTGGCCTCTGACCTCGAACAGCTTCTGGCCACCGATCCGCTGGATGATACCGCCTTGCTGGATCGCGCCCGGGATGCAATCGAGCGCCTGCAAAAGTGCCATCTGTCGAAATACAACGCCTTCGACCCCGCCGATCCGGTACCAAAAGCGCCTTATGTCCTGGTGATTGATCAGACGCGGGGCGACGCCTCAATCACCTTCGGCGGTGCGAACGAGGCGACATTCAAGGAAATGCTGGTCTTTGCGCGCACCGAGCACCCGGGCGCGCGCGTCGTCATCAAGTCTCATCCCGAAACGCTCGCCGGGCATCGTCCGGGTCATTTTGGGGCCGAGGATGCGACGGGACCGGTTGAATTTCTGGATCGTGCAGTCAGTCCCTGGCGGCTTTTTGAAGGTGCCATCGCGGTCTATACTGTGTCGTCGCAACTGGGCTTCGAGGCAATCTTTGCCGGCCACCGCCCCCGCGTCTTCGGCCAGCCGTTCTATTCAGGTTGGGGACTGACCGCAGACGAATACCCGGTCGCGCGTCGGCAGCGGCATCTGACCAAGGCACAGCTTTTTGCCGCCGCGATGATCCTCTATCCGACCTGGTACGACCCCTGTCGCGATCGGTTGTGCGAGGTTGAGGATGTTCTTGATCACCTCGATGCAGCCGCGCGTGCCTGGCGCGAGGACCGGCATGGCTATGTCGCGCTTGGAATGAAGCCCTGGAAACGCCGCCACCTGCGGGCCTTTTTTGGTGGGTCGAAAGGTATGATCTTCGCCGCCTCGCCCCAGACGGCGGCGACACAGGCCGCGACCAGTGGCGCCCGGTTGATGCATTGGGCCAGCACCGCGCCGGCCGACCTGAGGGAAGGCACGGTTCGGGTCGAGGACGGGTTCTTGCGCTCGCGCGGGTTGGGGGCGGATCTGGTGCCGCCGTTGTCGCTCGTGGCCGATGATCTTGGGATATACTACGATCCCGGTCGCGAAAGCCGGCTTGAGCATCTGATCGCGGCCTCCGTCACGCTTACTGCGTCAGAGCGTCGCCGCGCCGAACGGCTGATCCGGTCGCTCGTCAAGCTCGGCCTGTCGAAATACAACCTTGGCCTGCCGGGTCGAACTGACCTGCCTTCGGGTCATCGCATTCTCGTGCCCGGTCAAGTCGAGGATGATGCTTCCATCCGTTTGGCTTGCGATGATGTGACCACCAACCTTGGGCTCTT
>JBBKVT010000237.1:0-5000 GCA_037968535.1 Paracoccaceae bacterium | reverse complement strand
TGGCTGTTTGGCGCGCGCGAGGGCGGGCCGGGCAGGGGCGTTGTCCGCGCACGCCGAGGACGGTTGCGAGACGGTGAAACGCGGGGCGTTTAGCTGTCTCTAGTCAGCCGGTCCGATTTCTTGCGTACCAGCACGGCACGCAGGTCATGCATCGCCAGAAGCAGCGCATCGGTCACTTCTTCCAGCTCGTCGTCGGACGCACGGGTGTTGGCCCAATGCGCAGTCAGGTTGAGATGATCAACGGTTCGCAGAATATCGTCGATATCGCGCCGTGCGAGCAGCGCGGTGCGCTCTGCCATCCAGTCGGCGATCGCTTTGGTGTCGGCCGCGGACAGGGACCGGTCGCCATGCGGCTTGATCTCGCCATTGCGGATGTTGACAACCGCAATCTGGTCCATCTCGATCCGGCGCTGGCGGTTCTCGGTTTCAATGCGAAACACGAATGCGCCGTTGTCGCGGATCCGGAAGTAGTAGTCGGGAAGTGTGCCTTCAGACATCAAGTCACCTCAGGTCAGGCCCGCGCAGAACCGGCGGATCCGGGTGCAGGCTTCGGTCAGCACCGCGTCCGAGGTAGCGTAGCTGACCCGGAAGTTGGGTGAAAGCCCGAAGGCCGCGCCGAATACGACAGCGACGCCGGTTTCCTCGAGCAGCGCCTTGGCGAAAATCTCGTCGTTGGTGATCTTGGTGCCGGCGGCGCTGGTCTTGCCGATGCAGCTTGCGATGGATGGGTAGACGTAGAACGCGCCTTCGGGGCGCGGGCAGGTGATGCCCTCGCACTGGTTCAGCGCCGAGACCACCAGATCGCGGCGGCGCTGGAAGGTCTTGCGATTGTCCTCAAGGAAGTCCTGCGGGCCGGTCAGCGCCTCGACGGCCGCCCATTGGCTGATCGACGAGGGGTTCGAGGTTGATTGCGACTGCACCTTGCGCATTGCGGCGATCAGCTTTTCCGGGCCAGCCGCGTAGCCGATCCGCCAGCCGGTCATTGCGTAGGCCTTGGAGACGCCGTTGCAGGTGAGGGTGCGGTCGTAGAGGCCGGGTTCGACCTGCGCGGGGGTGCAGAACTTGAAGTCATCGAACACGAGGTGTTCATACATGTCGTCGGTCATCACCCAGACATGGGGATGGCGCATCAGCACGTCGGTCAGTGCCTTGAGTTCGGTTCGCGAATAGCCGGCGCCGGTGGGGTTCGAGGGCGAGTTGAAGATGAGCCACTTGGTCTTGTTGGTGATCGCGGCCTCAAGCTGGTCCGGCGTCAGTTTGAAGTCGTTTTCCAGCGGGCATTCGATGGCCACCGGCGTGCCGCCGCCCAGCAGCACCATGTCGGGGTAGCTGACCCAGTAGGGGGCGGGGATGATCACCTCATCGCCGGGGTTCAGCGTGGCGATCAGGGCGTTGAACAGGATTTGCTTGCCGCCGGTACCGACGCTGACCTGTGCCGGGGTATAGTCCAGACCGTTTTCGCGTTTGAACTTGGCGCAGATTGCGGCCTTCAGTTCGGGGATGCCGTCCACGGCGGTATATTTGGTTTTGCCCGCATCAATGGCGGACTTGGCGGCGTCCTTGATGTTCTGCGGCGTGTCGAAATCAGGCTCTCCGGCGCCAAGGCCGATGACGTCCTTGCCAGCGGCCTTCATTTCCGCCGCCATGTTCGAAACAGCGATGGTCGGCGAGGGCTTTACGCGGGCCAGTGTGTCGGCAAGGAAAGGCATTTGGTCGGACTCCGGTTTGTATGTCGGGCGCGGTTGTCATAGGGTGCGCGGCGAACCCTATCAAGCACGAAAGGTGGCTTCCCGTGACCACAGAGACCGATCCCAAGGACTGGTATTCCGACGACGCAGCAACCTTTGGCGACCGCATGGCGGCGGCGCGCGAGGCCACGGGATTGTCCCAGCATGATCTGGCGGCGCGGCTTGGCGTCAAAGACAAGACCATCAAGGCTTGGGAGAATGACACCGCCGAGCCCCGTGCCAACAGACTGCAAATGCTGGCAGGCGTGCTGAACGTCTCGATGCGCTGGATTCTGACCGGAGAGGGCCAAGGCGTTGCGTCGCCTGAAGATCAGGGCGAGATCAGCGCCGACATTTCGGCGCTGCTGGCCGAAATGCGCGAGTTGCGCGGGCAAGCCGCCGCGCTGGGTGAACGCATTGGGCGGTTGGAAAAGCGCCTGCGGGCGAACCTGAAAGGCCCTGCCGGATGATCGAGGCGGGCGAAAGCCGGCTCAAGCGGCTACGGATGCGATCCTGGCGGCGAGGCACCAAAGAGATGGATCTAATCCTGGGTCCCTTTGCCGATGACAGGATTGCGACCATGACCGATGCCGAGTTGGTGCTTTACGAGCGGATGCTGGGCGAAAACGATCAGGATCTTTACCGCTGGGTGACTGGCCAATCCGCGGTTCCGCCGGAAATCGCTCCGATGATCGCAGTCATCGCCGGCCATGCCGGGGCCGCGCGCATCTAGGTCGGTCGTGCAGATCAGATCGGCTTTGCCGCTTCGATGAACAGGCTCGCGAGTCGCGCCTCGGCGAGGCTTCTGATGTAATTCGTCCGACGTTCGACGAAATCCGGCCCCAGCACGACGGCATTCGCCTGTTGATGGTGCGGCGATGGCACCTTTGCGGACTGTCGCATCTTCTCGGCCAGTTCCAGATGCTTGTCGGTCTCGTCTTCGACTGCCAGCACCTTGAACTTCGCTGCCGCGACCAAACCAACCAGGCTATCCCGATCCGTCAGGTGGCTCATATCGGCGCTGATTGCCCAAGGCAAGGGATAATGCGGCGGGTCATTCCTGCTCACGACCTCGGTCCAGATCAGCCTGCCACCGGGTTTCAGCACACGGGCGGCCTCGGACAACACCGCGGCTTTGTCGGGCAGGTTCATTCCGACGTAAAAACAAATTGCATGATCAAACGTGTTTGCTTCGAAGGGCAAGGCGGCGGCATCGGCGCGGACGAAACCGACCAACGCGTCGAGGCTGCACAAGGCGGTCAATTCGCTTGCGGCTTCGACGAAACGCGGCGTCAGGTCGACGCCGGTTACCCGGCATCCGAAGGTCGCGGCAAGATAGCGCGCCGGCCCACCGATGCCGGATCCGATGTCAAGCACGTGATCGGTTCGTCCTGGTGCTAGGCGGGCACCATGATCGCGCGTCGCCAGCAACTCTCGGCCATGAAACTGGTCGAACGGATAAAGATCTTGCGCACGCAAAGTGCCGTGGGTGGACCCATCATGTTCGACCGCGGCGAGCAATCTCGCGACAATTCCATCACTGGCATAGTGCTCTTCGACCGAAACGCTCATCGCCCTCGTCCTTGTTGTGCCGACAGGAAATCTCTGCTCGCGAAACCCGGGATTGGCAATTGAATTGATCCGTCCCAGCGGCATAGTTCCGGATTTCGTGGAAAATTTGAGCGGCTTTTTCATATCGTTTAACTGAATGTTCGCGCTTTACCCCTTATCGTCATTGAAAATCAAATGGCGGAGATTTCCATGAGCATGTTGTCACAAACCGGGTTAAGCGGCGAAACCGACTATATGGCCCTGTATCTTGATTCCCTTGGCCTGGTGGAGCGATTGCACAGGCTGCTGCTTGATGTGATCAAGGATGAATTCGAACGGCTCGGCATTCTGGAAATCAATGCCGTTCAGGCGCTCCTGCTGTTCAATGTCGGTGAAAACGAGGTCACTGCGGGGGAACTGAAATCACGCGGCTACTACCAGGGGTCGAATGTCAGCTACAACCTCAAGAAGCTGGTTGAACTCGGCTTCATGCATCATCAGCGTTGCGAGGCGGACCGGCGGTCGGTCCGGGTCCGGCTGACCCCGACTGGTCGGCACATCCGTGGCGTTGTCTCGGCGCTCTTTGCGCGACATGCAGAGGGACTAGAATCCCGCAAGGTGATTGGTCGGGACGGGATGGAAGATATCAATGCTATGCTGCGACGGGTCGAACGCTACTGGACCGACCAGATTCGCTACATCTACTGAAGGCCGGGGGCAAGACCGCCGACGGCGAGCGTCTGCAGTTCCTTCAGCAGCTTGCGGGCCATCGCATCCTCGAAATCCTCAAAGCCGATTGCGGCCTCGACGAAGGCATCCGGGCCGTGGATCACTTCGGTTTCGAAATACGCGGTCAGCTGCTTGATTTCGCTTTGCGTGTAGTTGAGGTAGCGCGCCGCGTCCTCGCCGATGACAAGGGCGTTGACTGTGACATCTGCCAATAGCGGCAGAGCACGTATATCCCGTGGACGAGGCCCGATGTTGCTTTCACCGTCGCCCGACAAATCCAGCGTGCGACGCCAGCAGTCGGCCTGCCCGGACAGCGACCGCGCGCCATAGAGCATTGCCTGTCCGACGGCCGTCTGAACTTCCCGCGGGCTTTGCCGTGTCCCGGCCAGTCGGGCAGCAATGACCGCCAAATCGCGGGCGCTTTCGATCTCGGTCCAGTGGATCACCGGCGTCTGACTGCCCGACCCGGCCCACTCAAAGACCGACATCCGCACAGGCAGGCCGGGAATTGCCAGGAATGCCGCCTGCACCTGGGGGTGCAGCAGCGCGGCCGCGAGCCCGTCCATCTGCAGCCGGTACTCAGCCTCGTCGACGGAACCCGAGATATCAAGCCCGATCGCCAGCGCCTGTCGACACGCCGCGTATGCAGGCGCCGGACCCATTGTCAACACGGCCACCAGCATCAGGGCGGCGGCCTGCCCACGTCCGAGGCGGTATGCTCTGGCTGCCATGGTGCCCTCCCGCAGGGTCACTTTGGCGGTTGCGGGAATGAACGCCAAGCACCTTCGCGTGAGGCAGCGCCTACCAGTGGCCGGTATTGCCCATGCTGGCCCATGGCTCTGCCTGTTCCAACGCTTTGCCCGCCTGCAAAAGTTCGACCGAGATATTGTCGGGCGAGCGCACGAACGCCATATGCCCGTCGCGCGGGGGCCGGTTGATCAGCACGCCATGGTCCTGCAAATGCTGGCAGGTGTCGTAAATGTTCGCGACCTC
>JBBKVT010000236.1:0-7169 GCA_037968535.1 Paracoccaceae bacterium | reverse complement strand
ACTATCTGGAGCTGGCTGGGGTGGTAGGATTCGAACCCACAGTACATCTTTTGTTGCTGTATATTTGTCATTAAAATCAATACTTTGATGGGCTATCAAGCTTTTTAGTGATGCTGAAGCTCGGTCAATTATTCGTCAGGCACCGACTAACGCAATGTTACGAGGACCCTCGGACCGGATTGAATTATGCTGAGGTCTCCGTGCCAGGAGTATTGGCCATGACGACGTAGACCTGCCCCGTGTTCGCTATGAACCGGTATTGAAGCTTGCTGACCTGAATTTATCGGAAACGAGGCTGATAATGAAAAGGAAAAAAGCTCCGGTGGCTCTCTATCAGGATCAATTATCAACGGCCAACATATCTTAATCCTCTCACGGATATCCTGTGCCTCGACGAACTCCCGGCATGAAGCTAGTCTGCCGATTGTTCGCCTTGGGCTTGCAACCACTGCCAAGTGCAGGAGATGGTCCGGTTGACGAGCATGCTTCCGGCGGCGGCAGTGACTTGAGAAGGAGACGTCGTGCCTCCTGCTGATACAGCGACCGAAGTTCTGGCGGGGTTGGTGGAGCGGGTGACGTTTCATAGCCAGGAAAGTGGCTTTTGCGTGCTCAGGGCGAAGGCGCGTGGCCACCGGGAGCTGGTGACAGTCGTAGGCCACGCCGCGATGATTTCTGCCGGCGAGTGGATCACTGCCTCGGGGGATTGGACCAACGATCGTAACCACGGCCTGCAGTTCAAAGCCCGGTATCTCAGGACATCTGCGCCCTCTTCGCTGGACGGGATCGAGAAGTATCTCGGTTCGGGCATGATCCGCGGCATCGGCCCGGTCTACGCCAAACGCATGGTCAAGATGTTTGGCAAGGACGTCTTCGATATCATCGAGGCCGAGCCGAAGCGGTTGCGGGAGGTTGAGGGCATCGGGCCCATGCGCGCCGGGAAGATCACCTCGGGGTGGGCCGACCAGAAGGTAATCCGCGAGATCATGGTGTTCTTGCATGATCATGCCGTCGGGACGGCCAGGGCGGTGCGCATCTTCAAGACTTATGGCGCCGACGCGGTGCAGGTCATGAGCGAAAATCCTTATCGCCTGGCGCGTGATATTCGCGGTATCGGGTTTCGGACGGCTGATTTGATTGCCGAGAAACTCGGGATTGAGAAGACCGCGATGATCCGCGTACGCGCCGGGATATCCTACGCGCTTACCGAGGCCATGAACGACGGGCATTGCGGCCTTCCGACGTCAGAGCTGACAACCCTGGCGGTGAAGCTTCTGGAGGTTCCGCCGGAACTCGTGACAACAGCGCTGCAACTGGAACTGGCCGATGCAACGGTCACAGCGGACAGCGTCGCAGATACCCCGTGCATCTTTTTGAGCGGTCTTTACCACTCTGAAAAGAGCATAGCGAAACGTCTGGGATGTCTGATCAGTGGCACATTGCCCTGGCCAAAGATGGACGTCGACAAGGCGCTGCCCTGGGTCGAAAGCAAGACCGGACTTACACTGGCGGCGAGCCAATCCGAAGCGATCCGGCTGGCGCTGCGATCGAAGGTGATGGTCATCACCGGCGGCCCGGGCGTGGGCAAGACCACAATCGTGAACTCGATCCTGCGCATTCTGTCTGCAAAGGCGGTAAAGCTACTACTGTGCGCCCCGACGGGCCGTGCCGCTAAACGGATGTCCGAAGCGACCGGCATGGAAGCTAAAACCATCCACCGCATGCTCGAAGTCGATCCAAAATCTTTCGGGTTCAAACGCGACGAGGAGAACCCGCTCGATTGCGAGCTTCTTGTGATCGACGAAACTTCCATGGTCGATGTCTCGCTGATGCAATCGCTTCTGAGAGCCCTTCCGGATCAGGCAGCTCTCTTGATCGTCGGAGACATCGATCAACTGCCCTCGGTCGGACCGGGCCAGGTTCTGGCCGACATCATCGCCTCCGGCGTGGTTCCGGTTGTCTGCCTGACAGAGGTGTTCCGTCAGGCGGCCGAGAGCCGGATCATCACCAATGCGCACCGGATCAATCAGGGCAAGATACCAGACCTCAACCCGCCAGAGGGCAACACAGACTTCTACTTCGTGCCCGCTGAGGATCCGGAACAGGCGGTGGCTCGCGTCATCACTCTGGTGCAATCGCGTATTCCCCGGCGCTTTGGCCTCGACCCGATCCGCGACATCCAGGTTCTCTGCCCAATGAACCGTGGCGGTGCTGGCGCCCGATCACTTAACATCGAACTCCAGGCAGCGCTAAACCCATCGGGCGACAACAAGGTTGAACGCTTTGGCTCGACCTTCGCCCCTGGTGACAAGGTCATGCAGATTGAGAACGATTACGACAAGGAAGTTTACAACGGGGACATTGGATATGTTGAGGGTGTCGACGTCAACGAGGGCGAACTGACCGCCAGTTTCGATGGCCGGACCGTGAGCTATCTGTTCGGGGAACTCGATGCGCTCGTGCTTGCCTATGCTGCAACGATCCATAAGAGTCAGGGCTCGGAATATCCCGCCGTCGTGATTCCCGTGCTCACGCAGCACTACGCCATGCTGCAGCGCAACCTGCTTTATACGGGCATCACACGCGGCAAACGGCTGGTGGTACTTGTTGGCCAACGCAAGGCCGTCGCAATCGCCGTGAAAAATATTTCGGGTCGCCGCAGGTGGTCAAAGCTGGATGAGTGGCTAGTAAACACAGGACCTGCATGATCCACGAATACTAGGTCTGAAGGGGATCGGTTGGAAGCCGGTGTCTCAACGGCAGAGTAAAATCCGGCCATGGGGCAGATTCTTGCATGGCCATTCTCACATTGATCTGACAGGCCCCTTGCTCCGGTTTATGACCGCAGCTCGTAACGCCGGGCGAGCCAGGCGGGGAGGATTGCGGCGAGGGATCCCGCACCATTGCCGCTGCTAAAGGTTTCATCAACCTGCCTGAGAATGGCCTTGTCGTCCTTGTTGAGCGTCCGGGTCGGCCAACTGGATTTGAATTTGGTGGTCATCGCCACAAAGCCAGCGGCCCAATCAGCCCATGCCTGGACCGAGAGCCCGTTCATTCGGCGTTTCAGCGCAACTGGGTCCTGGGCTGCCGCATTCCATGAATTGTACCGCAGCATGACGATGTCCAGAATCCGCTGCAGCGTTTCCTCGTTCGGAAGGTCGTGGAGAGCATCGAAGATCGGTTCGAGCCATCTCTTTGGCGTGATCATCTTTGGTGAAACGACGATCGCCATCAAGAAACCGTCCAACCAGTCGGGCGAGATGTCGGACGCCTTGAGAAGCCGCGCCAATTCGTTCTTTTTCTCCGGCGCAAAAAAAGCTGGAGTATCCAGAAAGTCGATCTCCGGCGCAACCAGGCTATCAGCGCGTGGGAGGCTTCCGGGCGCACCAGGGTTCTCCAGGGAGCGGCTGGCAATATACTGCATGATCGGCGTTTTCTTCAGGTCGCGTCCTTCTTCAAGCGCGGCCGCTGTGGCCATGAACTCGATCCAGAATGGATCGTCAGCGGCCTGCAGCGTCAGGGCAGTTCGCGCAAATATCCGGGCCCACCACCCGCGCCGGGTCTCGAGATAGCGCCACATCTCCTGCTCCCGGGCCCGCTGGGTCGCCGCGGCCGCGAGAACATCGCGCAGCTCACCGCTATCTTCGAACCAGCTTTCCAGCATGTCGAAGCATTCGGGCCAGTCCGTGCTGCGCCCCACGAGCCTGCCCAAGCGTTGCGGCGACAGTGCGGTCAGCTTGCCGTCTGCAGCGATGGTCCCGACCATGTCCTGGACCGACTTCGGCTCGGGATGCAAGTCCTGCAACCCGCAGACCTCGACCACATCGATAAGGCCAGGGGCCGCAAGAAACCCAGCCTCCATCCCGTCCGCGAGAGCAGTGGCGATGGCGTCTCGCACGAAGGCGACTGTCACCTCCTCTGGGTCGATTTCCTCACTCAGTGTGGCAACGAACCTCTTCTGTTCGGAGGCGCTGGCACAGGGGATTAGGTAGGCGTCCTTGACACCAAACCCTTCCTTCAACAGCAGCATCGCAATCACTCGCTGCCCGCTTGCCTGGGCGACGACGGCAATGCTTTGCGCACCGACACCGTCCGGAATCGAGGCAAGTATCCGGTACAGTTTCCAGGACTTCGGGGCCGTGCCTCCAGCCACATCCCGACGGATAGCTTCCTTGATCAAACGGTCCAGGATATCCCGCGCCGCATCCGCGGGCAGCCAGGATCGTATCCCGATCAGACGCGCAACTGTCGCAGCATCCATTTGACCGGACAAGGTGCGCTGCAGAAAGCCCTCTGCCGCCGACCGTCGCAGCGTGGCATCGGCGTCGAGCATCCAATATGCTCCTGCCCATGCGTACAGATGATCCGGGTGCCGAGCGATCTGATCGACGATCATCGCCCGGACAGGAGATGGAAAAGTCGACATCATCTCCGAGAGCGCCATGTGGAATGCCATCGGCTCCGCGCCGACTTCGTCGCGCAAATTGTCGAGCAGCGCCTCAAGATCCGGGACGGCTGGCGGGTCGTCGCCAATTTCGTTGAAACCCTCGGCGTCCATTATCAGATGTTCTGATGGCGCAAGGCCTGCGCGAATGTATGCCCGCCCCAGTTCGAATCGATCTGCCGTGCTCAAGGTCCCAGCGGCGGCACGTAACCCCAATTGCTCGTGGATGGCAGCCAAAAACTGCTCGCCTTCTGATTTTCTGTTCTCCTGCGCCATGCGAGCGGCCTCGAGGGCGGCTTCCAGAAGCATCATGAGATTCTCGTGCGCCTCGGAGTCCGGCGCCTTCGTGCCCAGGCGGCCGATCAGTTCCTTTGCGGTATCCGGAACCTTGAGAATTTGGTGCTGCGCGCTTTCCAAAACACCAGATCGTGCCGTGTCATCGGGCGCTTGTCGAAGTGCCTCAAGATATTCCTGAAGTCGATCGGCTTTCATTCCGCCCCACAATGCTAATCGGCGAGAACTCGCTGCGACCAAAAGTGCCCGAAAGCCTCTGAGATGACAAGCAGCGGCGATAGGCGCGCAGGCTGGTGCTTGCAAACCGGGTCCATCCATCCCAGTGACCGCTCAAACCCCGTTGATAGAATTTCTCAAGTGGCGGCGGTGTTTGTAAGGGTCTGAACCGGTAGATTGTAGATGAACACAGTATTGCCTCTACCGAGGGTGGTGCCAGAAAATGCACCGCGGAGGCACCAGACGCGTCACCATTCAATACCCGTCAACGATCATCGGCATGAGTCCCTCTACAATGCCTCCCGAATCCCTGAGGGACCGGCACATTCGACTGGACTTGCGCGCCGAACAGAGCGGTACTGTCTGTACCGACGCACCCGGCTGGGGTGTCGCCTTCTCCGCCCGGATTACCGGGCTCTGATCAGTAGTAAGGGCACAGGGGCCTTGCTTGATTACAAGGGAGAAGAAGATGACCAAACAAACTGCAGTGATGAAGGCACGGGAAGTTGTGAACCCGGCCGCGCTTCCAAAGGCAAAGCGGCGGAAAAGCTCGACCAGGCTCACCAAGAAAGCGCAACTGATCAACCTTCTACATCAGGAAAGCGGAACCAACGTCGCGACGATCAGCAAGAGGTTCGGCTGGCTGCCGCATACAACCCGCGCTGCCCTGACACGGCTGCGCCAGGCCGGTTATGAGATATCGAGCGAAAAAACCGGGCAGGGCAAAGTGTCCAAGTATCGCATCACCGGTGCCCCAGTGGAACTGAACGCGCGATGACGGAAAGCGCAAAAATCTCGGCGCGGATGTCGGAACTCGGTGAACTTGATCGCTCCGGCCTTCGCGTCGCCTGGACAAAAACCTTCAAAAAGTCACCACCGCACTTTCTGTCGATGATGTTCATGCGCAAGGCCCTGATCCGGGAGGCGCAGTGCCGCATTTATGGGGGAGTTCCGGCCAATCTGAAACGCGCACTCAACTCGGCGGCAGACGGAAAGCCGCCCCGCGCACGGACCACGTCCTCTGTCCGGCCCGGCACCCAGCTCATCCGGGAATGGAATGGCCGCCGCTATCAGGTGGACGTTTCTGATGATGGATACAGATTTAACGGCGAACGCTTCAAGTCGCTGTCTGCCATCGCGCTGCTGATTACCGGAACCAGCTGGTCCGGGCCACGCTTCTTTGGCCTGACCGGAGCAAGCCGATGAAAAAGATCCGCTGCGCCATTTATACGCGCAAGTCCTCAGAGGAAGGCCTTGAGCAGGAGTTCAACTCGCTTGATGCCCAGCGTGAGGCCTGCGCGGCTTACATCACCAGCCAGAAACACGAAGGCTGGATCCAGTTGCCTGAACACTATGATGACGGCGGTATCTCCGGCGGCACGATGGACCGACCGGCGTTGCAGCGACTTTTGAAAGATATCGATCGCGGAGCCGTTGATCAGATACTGGTGTACAAGATTGACCGGTTGACACGGTCGCTGCCGGACTTTTCCAAGATTGTCGATCGCCTGGACGGGGCAGGGACGTCGTTTGTCTCGGTCACCCAGTCGTTCAATACTGCAACAAGTATGGGGCGACTGACGCTCAATATGCTGCTGAGCTTTGCACAATTCGAACGCGAGGTCACAGCAGAGCGGATCCGGGACAAAATTGCAGCTTCTAAAAAGAAAGGGCTGTGGATGGGGGGCAACGTGCCTCTGGGCTATGAACCTGATAGCAGAACACTGAAAGTAAAAGAACCGGATGCGCAAATCATCCGAACGATCTACGACCTTTACCAAAAGCACCGGAATGTCAGGATGGTAAAAATAAATGCCGACAGCTTGGGCCTTAAGACAGCAATCCGCACATTGTCGTCAAGGCGGCTGAAGGGCGGTACAGAGTTCAGCTTTGGCCACATCTATCACATTCTGACGAACCCGATTTATGCGGGCCGTATCAGGCACAAGGCAAATGTTTATCCCGGTCAGCATCCGGCACTCATTCAACCTGCTGTTTGGGACGCGTTGCAGGAACAACTGAAGACCAGTGCCGTCATGTCTCGCTCGGGTAAATGTAGAAACAGGGATGGTGACAAAAAGCAGGTGTCCTTGCTGAACGGCAAAGTGTTTGACGAAACGGGTGATCGGCTGACGCCCAGCCATACCAAAACCGCCAAAGGGCGCAGGCTCCGCTATTATGTTTCCCACCGCCTCATCCGAAGTACTGGTCCTAAAGA
>JBBKVT010000235.1:0-12874 GCA_037968535.1 Paracoccaceae bacterium | reverse complement strand
GCGGCAGCAGCATCGGCCTCAGCTTTCGCGGCTTCATCAGCAAGGGCTTTCTTGACAGCTTCCGCTTCGGCATCGGCTGCAGCAGCATCTGCCTCGGCTTTCGCCGCTTCGTCGGCCGCAGCTTTGTCGGCCGCAGCTTTGTCGGCCGCTTTGGTTGCAGCATCTGCCTCAGCCTTAGCTGCTTCGTCAGCGGCTTCCGTGCCAGAGTCCGAATTCTTGGCTTTCTTGGCAGCTTTCCTGTCCGCGGCCTTCTGTTCCTTCTCTGCCTTCTTGGTCAGGACGGTGCCATCCTCAAGCAAGCAAGGCGCCTCGATATCGGGGCCGCAAGGAACGGTAACCTGCTGAGCCATCGCTGGAATCGGCACCGCCATAGAAAGAACCAGTGCCAGACTGGTCGACGTCTTAAGGAAATTGGTGGTCATGCTGTAACCTCAATAGCTGTTATTTCTAGAAGATAACCTTCAAGACTGGATAACGTTCCCTGCGATGGATCACCCTACACAACTTCGTCACCCTCCGTGAGGTAAGTCCAATGATTGCCTCTGGTCAATTCGGCTTGATGTCCTGCTGCTTCCATCTGCGGGATTACGCTTGCACAGAGTCAAATGCTCGTGTCCTTTCCTGCTGATGAGGTTCTTGCCGCGCGCCCGGATTACGACAATAGTTGCAGCCCTTGCCGGCTCGGCGATCTTCCTCGTCGTAGGCTTGCCCTTGCCGTTGCTGCTGGGTCCGATGCTGGGCTGCCTGGTCTTCTCGCTGGCAGGCGCCGATCTACTTGGGATGGGCAGCGTCGGCACTTTTTTTCGGACCTTCCTGGGTGTTGCGATCGGATCGACCGTCACCCGCGACATGGTTCGCGAACTGCCGAGCCACGGCCCGACGCTGGCGCTGATCCCGATCTTCGTTCTGGTCATCGGTCTGGTCGGCTATCCATTCTTCCGCAGGGTCATGCGCTACGATCAGGCAACCGCGTTCTACTCGGCGATGCCCGGCGGCCTTCAAGACATGCTGATCTTTGGCGAAGAAGCCGGCGGAAATGTCCGAACCATGTCGTTGATTCATGCAACCCGTGTTCTGGCACTCGTAACTGTGGCGCCGATGCTGCTGACATTTCTTTACGATCTGGATCTGACGCGGGCGCCGGGTGCCGCGGCGCGCGACTACCCTTGGTGGGAAATTGTTCTGATGATCGTTGCAGGTGTCGTCGGATGGAAAGGAGCCGAGCGGGTCGGGCTGTTCGGCGCGTCTATCCTCGGCCCATTGATCCTGACGGCTGCGCTGTCGCTGGCGGGGGTGATCCACAGCCGCCCGCCCGCAGAAATGATCTGGATCGCGCAGTTCTTTATCGGCATCTCGGTCGGCGCAAAATACGCTGGCATTACCACTCGCGAGCTTCGTCATGACGTGCTTGCAGGGCTGGCATACGCGGTCTTTCTTGCCCTCCTTTCATTCGTGTTCATCGAGATCGCACTTCGCCTCAGTCAGGCCGGGACGCTGGACGTTTGGTTGGCCTTCCTGCCCGGTGGTCAAGCAGAGATGGCGGTGATCGCAATTGTAGCAGGGGCCGACGTGGCTTTTGTCGTTGCACATCACCTGCTGCGGATTTTCGTCGTGATCCTGGCTGCGCCGGTCGTGGCCCGATGGGTCGGTCGACCGAAGTAAGTCGGGTTTAGCGCAATCATTGCAAACGCAACGATTGCCCTTGCGTCGCCCCTGTTCTATGCCGGTGGCGATCCAATTGCGGGAGTCAACGCCATGAACATCGCTCATAACCTGTCGGCCAAAGACGCGCCGGACCTGTCGCGTTTCGACTGGGAAGACGCGTTTCGGCTGGAAGACCAATTGTCCGAGGATGAACGGATGCTGCGCGACGCCGCCCGCGACTTTGCGCAGGACGCGCTTGCGCCGCGGATCATCGAAGCCTACCGCGAAGCCACGGTCGAGCCGGAAATCTTTCGCACCATGGGCGAAGCCGGGTTGCTTGGCGTAACGGTGCCCGAGCAATACGGCGGCCTTGGCGCGGGCTATGTCACATATGGGCTGATCGCGCGAGAGATCGAGCGGGTCGACAGTGGCTATCGGTCGATGATGTCGGTGCAATCCTCGCTCGTGATTTACCCGATCTATGCGTATGGGTCCGAAGCGCAGCGCGAGAAGTACTTACCCGGCCTGACTTCAGGCGAGATGATCGGCTGTTTCGGCCTGACCGAACCCGATGCCGGCAGCGATCCCGGCGGCATGAAAACGCGGGCCGTGAAGACGGCGAATGGTTACAAGCTGACGGGCACCAAGATGTGGATTTCCAACGCCCCGATCGCCGACGTTTTCATCATTTGGGCGAAGTCAGAGGCACATGACGGCAAGATCAGGGGCTTCGTGATGGAAAAGGGCATGAAGGGGCTGTCCGCGCCAAAGATCGCGGGCAAGCTCTCGCTCCGCGCCTCGGTGACCGGCGAGATCGTGATGGACGGTGTCGAGTTTGGCGAGGACGCCTTGTTGCCGAATGTCGAAGGGCTGAAGGGTCCGTTCGGATGCCTCAATCGGGCCCGCTACGGCATCAGTTGGGGCGTATTGGGTGCGGCCGAGTTCTGCTGGCATGCGGCGCGGCAATATGGACTGGACCGCAAACAGTTCGGGCGGCCTCTGGCGCAGACACAGCTGTTCCAGAAGAAGCTGGCCGATATGCAAACAGAGATATCGCTCGGTTTACAGGGGTCGCTCCGCGTCGGTCGCCTGATGGATGAAGGTCGCGCAGCACCTGAAATGATCAGCCTGATGAAGCGCAACAATTGCGGCAAGGCGCTGGATGTGGCGCGGCAAGCGCGCGACATGCACGGCGGCAATGGGATTTCCGAAGAGTTCCAGGTCATGCGGCACATGGTGAACCTTGAAACGGTCAATACCTATGAAGGCACCCACGACGTGCACGCGCTGATCCTTGGTCGTGCGCAAACCGGATTGCAGGCGTTCTTCTGAGCATGCGCTTTCTGGCGGTTCTGACTGTCCGGAACGAGGCGGCCTTCCTCCTGGAATGGCTCGCGCATCATCGGGCCGTGGGTTTCACGCACTTCCTGGTGTTCTCGAACGATTGTCAGGATGGCACCGACGCAATGCTGGACCGATTGCACGAGATGGACCAACTGACCCATGTCGCCAATCCCGGACCGCACGAGGGCGGCGTGCAGTTCAATGCGCTGAAGATTGCCGATAGACATCCCCTTGTCGCGACCGCCGACTGGATCATGGCCTTCGACATCGACGAGTTCGTCAACATCCATGTCGGGGACCATACATTGTCGGCGCTTCTGGCCGCCCTGCCCGAGGCGACCGCTGTCACCCTCACGTGGCGGTTGTTCGGCAACGACGGTGTGATGTCATATGAAGATCGACCGATCACAGAACAATTTACCCATGCTGCCCCGCGCCTGCTGCACTGGCCGTGGCGCGCGGCGATGTTCAAGACGCTGTTTTGCAACGACGGGACCTACCGCAAACTCGGCGTTCACCGCCCCCGCAGCCCGGTTGAGGCAGGGATTGGCGCGGTGCGCTGGTTCGACGGACAGGGTCGCGCCTTGGATGAAAGCTTCGCCAGGCAACGGGTGTTCTCGCCATTCGGGCGGGACAATTATCGGCTGGCGCAGCTGAACCATTATCCTCTTGGAGCCATGGAAAGCTATATCGTGAAACGCGACAGGGGGCGCGTGAACCGTGCCGATCAGGACACTGGCATGTCCTATTGGACCGAGCGCAACTGGTGCATCGAAGAAGACCGGACGATTTCCGCCCTCGCCACGCAATTCAAAATCGAAATCAGCGCCCTGCGTGCAGATCCGACGCTGGAGGCGCTGCATGGTGCGGCAGTGCAATGGCGCCATGACCGATTCGCGACTCTGATGCTCGAAGAGGCCAATCGGGGGCTGTTCGGACGACTCTTGATGACCCCTCCGGCCCGAGCGATACCCGCTAAAGGTGTGGAACTTCTGTACAAATTCGCACAAAGCGGTCCTGCCGACCCGAACTGACCCGCCCAAGGAAACAATAGCAGAAATCAAACATGCCTGACGCTGGCTAACCATTGCGTCGCGTGTTTCGGGACGGCTAAACATGTCGAACCCCGTGCGAGCGGGTGAAGGGTGTTGGGGGCCAAATTACAAATGTCCGACGTTCCGCTGACCGAGATGATCGATCCGGCGAACAACTTGTCCGACGAGGACTGGTTGGAGCGGCTCGAAGACGTGGCCGAAGAACTCGGGTTTTTCGAACCGCTCGGACCGGATCATTCAGCTCTGTTCGTCGACCGCTCGCGTCAGCTTCTTGTAACCTTCGAAACGATCGAGACGGCACGAGGTCGGTCCAGCAATGACGTGCCGCTCGGCTGGCAATTGGCCGACGATCGTGGCTGGTCGCAGCTTTGCCTGCTTGCCCATTCAGAAACCTGGTTTCGTCATCGGGCGGTCTACATGTTCTTCGACCGGCTCGTGGATAACGGGTTTTTCGACGAATTTGACCAGGTTGTGTTCTACGGTTCTCGGTCTAGCGGCTACGGCGCGTGTGCTTATTCCGTTGTCGCACCGGGTGCTACGGTGATTGCGGTGCAGCCGCAGGCAACACTCGACCCGCGCGTCACCGAATGGGACCCGCGTTTCACCCAAATGCGGCGTACCAGCTTTACCGATCGTTATGGCTATGCCCCCGACATGCTGGACGCTGCGAAAAATGTTTTCATTCTCTACGATCCGGACACCCGAGAAGACGCGATGCACGCGGCCCTGTTCACCAAGCCGAACGTGACCAAGTTGCGTTGCGCTCATCTGGATGGCGACGTCGAGCTCTTCCTGCGCCGCATGCAGGTGCTGCAACCGATCGTCCGCAAGGCAATGGACGGAACGCTGACGCCAGGCAACTTCTACAGCTTTTTCCGCGAACGCCGTAACTACCTGCCCTATCTTCGTCGGTTCCTGACGGCAATCGAACGGAAGAAACGTCCGTACCTGACCGGCCTGATGTGCCGAAGTACGCTGACGCGCATGAACACGCCGCGCTTCCGCCGAGAACTCAGTCAGGCAGAGCACGAACTGGCGGATCAAAACCGCGCTTTGCCGCGCTCACGCGGTATCGAAACGGTTGCATCTGTACCTTGAGCGACACGCACGCGCGGCTGCGATTTGGAACTGGATCAGATCGGTGGTTCGGTGTAGGCGCAGGATATGAGAACAACGCTGACGATCCGCCGCCCCGATGACTGGCACCTGCATCTGCGCGACGGCGCGATGTTGCGGGCGGTCCTGCCGGAAACGGCGCGCCATTTCGCCCGTGCGATCATCATGCCCAACCTCGTGCCCCCCGTGGTGACAGCGACCGACGCGCAATCTTACCGTGACCGCATCCTGCAGGCACTACCAGAAGGCTCGGATTTCGAGCCTCTCATGACGCTCTACCTGACAGAGGAAACCGATCCTGCCGATGTCGCCGCGGCGCATGCTGCCGGGCTGGTCCGCGCGATGAAGCTCTACCCAGCCGGCGCTACGACAAATTCCGCCTCCGGCGTTCGGGACTATGACAAGGTTCGCGGTGTCCTTGAGAAGATGGCCGAGATCGGTCTACCACTTTGCGTGCACGGCGAAGTCACCGACGCGGCGGTTGACATCTTTGACCGTGAAGCGGCGTTCATCGACCGGGTGCTTGATCCGATCCGTCACGCGACGCCCGGTCTCAGGGTTGTGCTGGAACATGTCACGACGAAGGAAGGTGTGGATTATGTCGCCAGTGTGGATGACGGCCTGGCGGCAACAATTACCACGCATCACCTCGTGATAAACCGCAACCACATTCTGGCCGGCGGTATCCGGCCACATTACTATTGCTTGCCCGTGGCCAAACGCGAAAGCCACCGTCTGGCCCTGCGAACTGCGGCGACTTCGGGCGATCGGCGCTATTTCCTCGGCACTGACAGTGCTCCTCATCTGGATGCGCTCAAGGAAAATGCATGCGGCTGCGCGGGGTGCTTTACCGCGTCAAACTCGATGTCGATCCTGGCTGAAGTGTTCGAGGTCGAGAGCGCGCTTGACCGATTGGAATCGTTCACGTCGCTGAATGGGGCTAACTTTTACGGATTGCCGCCGAACGAGGCGACGCTGACCCTGCGAAAAGGTGACGCGGCACTGTATCCTGCGAAACTCGCCTCGCCCGACGGCGATGTGACAATCTTCGATCCGGGCTTTCCGTTGCATTGGCACGTGATCCCGTGATGTTTCTTTTCAGCCTAAATATCCCCGCCGGAGGCAAGAATCTTTTGTCCATTTCCAAAGACATCCGGGCCTCCGGCGGGAATATTTGCAAGACGATGAAAGGCGATCGAGAATGATCCCGACCAGTTATCCGACGAAACAGGAAATGGCGCGATTGACGGCGCGGATGCTGCTTGAGATTGAGGCTGTGCATTTCAACGCGACCGATCCGTTTACCTTCGCGTCGGGACTGAAGGCGCCAACTTATATCGATTGTCGCAAGCTCATTTCGTTTCCGCGCATTCGCAGCACGCTGATGGACTTTCTGACAGCGACGGTCATGCGCAATGCAGGCTTCGAGGCCTTTGACAATATCGCAGGAGGTGAGACTGCTGGCATTCCGTTTGCCGCCTTGGTCGCCGAACGGATGGCGCTGCCGATGACATATGTGCGCAAGAAACCGAAGGGATACGGTCGCAATGCCCGGATCGAAGGCGCGATGTCAGAGGGCGAGCGGGTGCTGCTGGTCGAGGACCTGACGACGGATGGTGGCTCGAAGCTTTCATTCGTCGATGCGATCCGCGAAACCGGGGCCAGTTGCGGGCATACGGCGGTTATCTTCTACTACGGGATATTTCCGGAAACTGAAAAGACATTGGGCGACCACGGCATCACGCTTCACCACCTCTGCACATGGTGGGATGTGCTGGAGGAAGCCCGCTTGAGCGGAAGTTTCGACGAGGCGACGTTGGTGGGGGTCGAGGCATTTCTGCACGATCCGCACGGCTGGCGAGCCAACCAGCCCGAGGCGTGACGAATCAACCGACGCCAGTTTGTTCGCGCGGCGGGCCGACGGCGGCCCAAAGTTTCCAATGATCGGCGGGCTCTAGCCACAGTTTCTCAACAATATCTTGACGAACTTGCTGGGAGGGACGCAAGATATAGCAGGATCGGCCGCGGACATCCATTCACAGCTTATCCACACAAACATACATTTTGCGTAGCTGGCGACAGGCAACTAAGACCAAGGCCGGGCAAGCGAGGGGCAGGACATGACCGAGATCAGGGCGATACGCGCAGAGCAAACGGAGGCTGAAACTCCGGAAACAGCGCCGCACAGCATCGAAGCCGAGCAGCAGTTGCTGGGTGCGATTCTGACCAACAACGACACCTATGACCGAATCGCCACAATCATCGGTCCGCAACACTTCTATGAGCCGGTTCACGCGCGGATTTTCGAAGTGGCACAGGCTCGGATATCGAAGAATGCGCTCGCGTCCCCGGTCACGCTGAAGGCGTTTCTGGAGGATGACGAGGGCCTCAAGGAACTTGGCGGGCCAGCTTATCTTGCACGGCTTGCAGGGGCAGCGATTTCTTCTTTTGCAGCGCGCGACTATGCGCAGATGATCTGTGACTTCGCCATTCGTCGCGAATTGATGGCACTGGGCCGCGTCATCACCGACAAGGCGAGGCGGGTCGAGATTTCGAGCGAGCCGAAAGAGCAGATCGTCGAAGCTGAACAAGCGCTCTACCAGCTCGGAGAGCAGGGTCAGACGGAATCGGGCTTCCAGTCGTTCCTGCGGGCTGTCACCGATGCCGTCGACGTTGCCAATGCCGCCTATCAGCGCGAAGGTGGTCTGTCCGGACTTTCCACCGGACTGGTTGACATGGACAAGAAACTTGGCGGATTGCACCGCTCGGATCTTCTGATCCTTGCCGGGCGTCCGTCGATGGGCAAAACCGCACTGGCTACCAACATCGCCTTCAACATCGCCAAGGCCTACAAGCGCGGCAAATTGCAGGACGGCAGCGAGGGCGCGGTAGATGGCGGCGTCGTTGGCTTCTTCAGCCTCGAGATGAGCGCCGAGCAATTGGCGACGCGGATTCTTTCGGAGGCCTCCGAGGTTCCGAGCGAACAGATCCGGCGCGGCGACATGACGGAAACCGAATTCCGCCGCTTTGTCGACGCCGCCAAGACACTGGAAGCTTGTCCGCTTTTCATCGACGATACTCCTGCATTGCCGATCAGTCAGTTGGCTGCGCGGGCGCGACGGTTGAAACGCACCCACGGGCTAGATGCGCTGATCGTGGACTATTTGCAACTTGTGCGGCCGGCGACCGCCAAAGACAGCCGGGTAAATGAAGTGTCCGAAATTACCCAAGGCCTCAAGGCGATCGCAAAGGAACTGGACATTCCGGTTGTCGCGCTGTCGCAGTTGTCGCGCCAGGTCGAAAACCGCGAGGACAAACGCCCGCAATTGTCTGACTTGCGCGAATCCGGCTCGATCGAGCAGGACGCCGACGTTGTGATGTTCGTGTTCCGCGAGGAATACTACAAGGAACGCGAGAAGCCGGGCGACCACGAGCTCGACAAGATGGCGACGTGGCAAGCCGACATGGAAGCCTTGCACGGCAAAGCCGAAATCGTCATTGGTAAACAACGCCACGGCCCGATCGGATCGGTTGAGTTGTCTTTCGAAGGACGCTTCACCCGCTTCGGAAATCTTGTGAAGGCATGGCAGCAGGGCGGCGATAGCAGCTTCTGAACGCGGTCGCGAAGGCGCAGCACCGATGCCGACGAACACGTCAGAGACCGGGTCAGCCGCACCTTCGCCAGACCGGCCGCCGCGGCTGACGCGGTGGGCTGGTCCGGTGGTCGAAATCGCGCTGGCATTGCGGCCCTTCGCGCCCTTCGCCCTTGCAGCACTTGTTTTTGCGGGTGGGCTAGTGCTGTTGTTCACCGGCTCCGTTCCTGAAGGGTTGGAGCGCAAGAACATCCTGCGCGATCTCCTGCCCCTGCCCTTCGCCGAAGCGTCGCATCTGTCCGCAAGCCTCGCGGGACTTATGCTGATCGTGCTGTCCCGAGGGCTTGCCTTGCGCATGCAACAGGCGCGGATCGCCGCCACCGCGGTGCTGATCGCGGGTGCGGTTTTTGCTATCGCCAAAGGTCTGGACTGGGAAGCCGCGACTTTGCTTTTGACCGTTGCCGGCTTGCTTGTCCTGTCGCGCAAGGCATTCTACCGACGCGGCGACTGGCGGGGTTTTCGCCCCGGTCCCGGCTGGCTGGCGCTTGTGGCGGTCACGGTTCTGGCGGTAACGCTGGTGGGGCTCGTCGGTTATCGGAACGTATCTTATCGCAGCGAGCTTTGGTGGGCGTTCGCCTGGCATGGCGATGCGCCGCGATTTCTGCGCGCCTCGCTGGTACTGGGCATCGCGGTGGCCGTACTTACACTCGATACATTGATCAATCGTCCGATCCGTCATCGCAATCGGCCGGTTGAGGTGCCCGAAGCAGTCGCACGGCTGATCGAGACATGCCCCGAGAGCGCGCGACAGGTCGCTTATCTGGGCGACAAGCAGTATTTGGTTGCGCCCGGCGGCGACGCGTTTCTGATGTATGCGGTTTCCGGCCGCAGCTGGGTCTGCCTGGGCGGTCCTGTGGGCGAAGAGCCAGCGTGCACCGCGCTGATCTGGGATTTTGCCGAACGCGCCGATCGTGCCGGGGGACGTCCGGTTTTTTATGCCGTCCCCGCCGAGCGCATCGTACGGTTCCTTGACTTGGGACATGCAATTTTGAAAACCGGCGAGGTTGCTCGCATCGACCTTGCCGACTTCTCGCTCGACGGGCCGACGCGGAAGGATCTTCGATATGCCCGTGCCAGGGCCAGTCGGGACGATCTGGCGTTTTCGATCCTATCCAAAGCAGAAGTGCCGTCGCGGATGGATGAGCTTCGCGCGGTTTCAGATGCTTGGCTGGCAACCCGAAAGGGTGGCGAGAAAGGGTTTTCCCTCGGGCGTTTCGATCCGGCCTATCTTGCGCATTTCGATTTGGCGGTGATGACACGAGGAGATCGGATTGTTGCCTTCGGCAATCTCTGGCGCGGCGCGGACAAGCACGAGATTGCGATCGACCTGATGCGACACCTGCCAAATCTGTCCCCTGTTCTGATGGACGCGATGATGACAGAAACGATGTTGGCAGCACAGGCCGAGGGCTATCGCTGGTTCAGTCTCGGCGGTGCGCCGCTGGCCGGGCTGTCAGACCACCCACTCGCCCCGGTTTGGAGCAGGATCGGAACGCTGATCTACCGGCGGGGCGACGAGTTCTATAGTTTTGAGGGGCTGCGCGCGTTCAAGCAAAAATTCGGGCCAGTCTGGTCGGCGCAATATTTGACCTCTCCGGGCGGCCTTTCGCTTGGCCGCTCGCTGATCGACGTCGCCCTGTTGATTTCGCGACCTCGGATTGGACCTGTCCCCGAGTTTGTCGAAACGCCAACGGCGCTGCCACATTCCGCTTGACCATTCAGGACCACCTGTCAAAACCCTGCCCCATGGGTTCCGCGACATTGCACATTGATCTGGATGCCGTGACCGCCAACTGGCGCGCATTGAATGCGCAGTCGTCCGACGCCGTCGAAACCGGCGCGGTGGTCAAGGCGGATGCATATGGGCTGGGTGCCACCCGGTTGGCACGGGCGCTTATGCGGGCCGGCGCTCAAAGCTTTTTCGTCGCCAGCGCCGAGGAAGGTGCTGCGCTGCGCAGCGCGGTCGGCCCTGCCCCGGACATCAACGTCTTCACCGGGCATATGCCGGGCGACACCGACATGATCCACGACACCGGGCTGGTGCCGATGCTGAACTCGGTCGAGCAATTGACGCGGCATCTGGAAGCTTTGCCAAACCATCCATTTGGCATCCAGCTTGACACCGGCATGAACCGGCTGGGGATGGAACCCGGCGAATGGATCGCCGTGCGCGATCTGGTGATCTCGGCCGGCCCACGGCTGCTGATCTCGCATCTGGCTTGCGCGGACGAGCCTGACAATCCGATGAACTCCGAACAGTTGGCCAACTTTCATGAAATGACGGACGGGCTGAACGTCAGGCGGTCGCTGGCTGCAACGGGGGGGATCCTGCTGGGGCCGGCTTATCACTTCGATCTGACCCGCCCAGGGATCGGGCTTTATGGCGGATTGCCTTTCACCGATGCCGCCCCCGTCGTGCGGTTGTCCTTGCCAGTCGTGCAGGTTCGCGATCTTGCGGCCGGTGAAACGGCTGGCTACGGCGGCGCATGGGCGGCGGCGCGCGTTTCTCGGATTGCCACGGTAAATGCTGGCTATGCGGACGGAATTTTTCGGCATCTGTGTGGCAAGCTGCACCTTTATTGCGGGGACGTGCCCTGCCCCGTCGTCGGGCGCGTATCGATGGATGCGCTGACGGTCGATCTGACCGACTTGGCGGAAACGCCCCCGACGCTGGACCTGATTTGTCCCAGACAGGGCGTCGACGATCTGGCGGAATTGGCCGGGACGATCGGTTACGAGGTGTTGACTTCGCTCGGGCAGCGCTATCAGCGACGCTACGCCGGTAGTTCCGGGTGAGTTTCATGTTACGCATTCTTGCGCGGCTCGGCGCATCGGTCCTGGCAGTTCTGGCGGCAACAGGACGGGTCACGCTTTACGCCACATCCGCGGTGAGCCACATCGTGCGCCCGCCGTTCTACCCGAAGGAAATCTTGCATTCGCTTCTTACGATTGGATATTTCAGCATTCCCGTCGTCGGCCTGACCGCTCTTTTCACCGGCGGCGCGCTGGCGCTGCAGATTTACGCTGGCGGATCGCGGTTCAGCGCCGAGTCCGTCGTCCCGCAGATCGTTGCCATCGGCATGGTCCGCGAACTGGGTCCGGTTCTTGTAGGGCTGATGATCGCCGCGCGGGTCACATCGTCGATTGCCGCCGAGATCGCGACCATGAAGGTGACGGAACAACTCGACGCCCTGACGACACTGTCCACCGATCCGATGAAATACCTGACAGCCCCGCGACTGCTTGCGGGCCTGACTGTGGTGCCTTTGCTTGTGGGGTTGGGCGACATCATCGGCGTGATGGGCGGATTTCTGGTCGGGACAGAGCAACTTGGCTTCAATCGAGCGACCTACATGCAGAACACCCTCGATTTTCTGGAAGCCGCCGATATCTGGTCGAGTCTTGCAAAGGGCGCCGTCTTTGGCTTTATCGCCGCCCTGATGGGTTGTTATTACGGGATGGGCGCGGGACGCGGCGCACAAGGCGTCGGGCGAGCAACGAAGTCCTCGGTCGAGGCCGCCGCGGTTTTGATCCTGGCGGCGAATTTCGTTCTGACATCACTGTTCTTTTCCGCATGATCGAGCTGCGGGACGTTCATAAAAGCTTTGGCCGCAAATCGGTACTGCGGGGTGTGAACCTGTCAATCCCGAAGGGCGAAAGCATGGTCGTCATCGGCGGCTCGGGCACCGGAAAATCCGTTCTTCTCAAATGCATCCTGGGCCTTGTTGAACCGGATGCGGGTACGATACTGCTGGACGGCGAGGACGTGACCAAGGCAGAACGCGACGCGTTTCTGGCGCGCTTTGGGATGCTTTTCCAAGGCGGAGCGCTATTCGATTCTCTGCCGGTATGGCAGAATGTCGCTTTTCGCCTGCTGCGCGGCTCGCTGAAACGCCCGAAAAGCGAGGCGCGTGAAATCGCCATCGAAAAGCTGCGTCGCGTGGGTCTTGGTGGAGATGTCGCTGATCTCTATCCCGCCGAACTTTCAGGCGGGATGCAAAAGCGCGTCGGACTTGCCCGCGCCATTGCGGCTGAACCCGAAATCATCTTTTTCGACGAGCC
>JBBKVT010000234.1:0-9702 GCA_037968535.1 Paracoccaceae bacterium | reverse complement strand
GGTCGGGTTGGCCTGAAAGATCAGCTTTGCCTCATCGCCGGACTTGGCCGCTGTCACCCGGTAGCCGAATTTTTCAAGCGTTGCCGCGATCACTTTCAGGACGGCTGCCTCGTCTTCGGCGACCAGGATATGTTGTCCAGCGGCATTGGTATCGGTATCGGCGACTGGGGGCGAGGTATCGGTTTCCGCGGTGTAGTTGGCCTTGAAATAAAGCTTGAACGTCGTGCCGCTGCCGGGTTCGGAATAGACCTGGATCGTGCCGCCAGACTGCTTCATGAAGCCTTGGATCATCGACAGTCCAAGCCCCGATCCGGACCCCGGCGGCTTGGTGGAAAAGAACGGCTCGAATATGTGGTCCAGGTTTTCGGGCGGGATGCCCTCGCCGGTGTCGCTGACCGCCAGCATGACGTAGCGACCGGGTTCGATATCTTCTTGGCGGCTGCGCACGTAGTCGTCATCGACGCGCACGTTTGACGTCTCGACCGTCAACCGGCCGCCCTTGGGCATCGAGTCGCGCGCGTTCAGGATCAGGTTCAGCAGCGCGCTTTGGGTCGAGGCTTCGTCGGCGTGGACCGTCCACAACCCGGCCAGAAGCGAGGTTTCGAACGAGATGTTCGATGGCAGGGTGCGGCCGATCCAGGTGCGGGTCTTGCCGACGATCGAGTTCAACCGCAGGTCTTTCGGGTCGAGCCGTGCGCGGCGCGCAAAACTGAGCATGTTGCGGGTCAGATCCGCGCCCCGGATCGCAGAATCGATGCCGGCGTCGATCATCCGGACGGCGTCCTGCGGCTCGATCCGAGAAGCGAGGATGTCGTCGCGCAGCAGTTCGAGGTTGCCCATGATGACGGCCAGCAGATTGTTGAAATCATGCGCGACGCCACCGGTCAGATTGCCGATGGCTTCCATTTTCTGCGCCTGCGCCAATTGCTGCTCTGCCGCGATCCTGGTCTGCTGATTGGTCAGGTCATGCGCGATGATGATCCAGCCTTCCCTGGTGCCGTGTTCGTCAAACAGCACTTCTATCGAGACGGTTTGCGGGCATCTGTCGCCGTTCTTGCGGCGTCCGGTCGTATCCCCCGACCAACTGCCGGTGGTTTGAACGGAGGTCCAGTCCGCAGGTTCGGGCATGTCGTCCCACAAGAGCGTGACCGGCTGTCCGAGAATCTCGGCCTCGGTATAGCCGGTGTTCACCGTGAAAGCCGGGTTGACGCTGGTGATGTTCGACGCGGTATCGGTGATGATCACGCTGTCCCTGGTGCAGGCGTAGACCGTCCCGGCACGGCCGAGCGCGATGCTGGCCTTTTTCTGATCGGTGGTTTCAGAAAAACAGATCGTCAATCCGTCCGGCGACGGGAACACCCGGTTTTCGAGCCATTTGTCCCAGGGGGGGTAATATTCTTCAAAAATCAGCGGTTTCTGGGTCTGGGCTGCCTTCTGGTAAGATCTGGCGAAAGGCTGTTCCAGGCCCTCTGGATATTCGGTCCAGATGTGTTTGCCGATCAGGTCAGCGGGGCTTTCGCGTTGCAGCAACTCTGCCGCGCGGCTGTTGAGGTAGGTGTAGTTCCAGTCGTTATCCAGCGCGACGACGCCGGCACTGATCCGTTCGAGGATTGCCAGCAACGCCGGTGCACTGGGGCCCGGTGCGGTCGGGTCAACGCTGCCCATGTCGGGCGGCGACTTGGCAGCCTCGTCTTCGGGATTTCTGGATGTCATTCAGGGTCCGCCGGGCCGGCAATTACTGTGGGACGAAGTCTTGGATGAAGAGTGGGCAACGCGGGTGACATGCTTTCTCGGTGCAAAATTTCGCGAAATAGTGCGCCAGCGGAGGATTCAATACAACCGTCAATAGAAAATTGTTGCGAAATCGGCGCAGGTTGGGGGTGGGCCGTCGTTGAAGTTGTGGCCAAGGTGGCTGCCGCAGCGCCGGAAACAAAACGTCTCCCGGACCGAAATCCGGGAGGCACCCCTCACTCATACGATATTACTTGGTACAAGCAGCACTCGTACAGTCGCACTCGTTACATCGGAGAGGGGTCTCCGAAGGCATTCTTGCTTATCGCATCACTCGGCAGTGATGACCGTCATCACCAGCTTGTCTTCGATCTTGATGGGGCCGTCTTCCTTGGCGCCGAGCGTGTATTCGAAGATGCCGGTCTGCATGCCGCCTGCTTCGGAATGGACCATCAGCATCAGCATCTCGCCGGGCTTGACCTCTTCGGTCAGGATTGCTGCGACGTCCATGTTCTCGCCTTCGCGCAGCGGCGCATGGCCAACGACGGGACCGGGCTTCATCTCGGCATCGGTGCGGTGAACGACCAGCCAGCCGTTTTCACCGGCGACGATCTTGCCGGCGCTGACAACGCCGTTTGCAACGGTCTGATTGCCGGCTTCGACCATCGGCGCCATCGAATGGGCAGCGGCGAAAACCGATCCGGCGGTTGCGGCCAGGATGGCGGTGGTCAGTAGGGTTTTGCGCAATGTCATAGGTCGTTCCTCTCGTCTGTTGATGGGCGTGTGCCCTTGATGAGAGAAGACACGTAAGTCGGGCGGGGAAAGTTTCAGGCGGGCGAGATTTTATTTATCGAAGAGGAAACCCGCCGGTTGCGCGGCGGATTTCCGTCCAGATTTCGCTGGGGTCTTGGCGGGTCAGAGCGCTGTCACAGCACCGACCGCCAGAACCGCACCTGTAGGCTGCCCGGTCGGAGAGCCGCCGGGGGGTTCGTCGCTGATCGCGAGCGTGCCACCGGCAAGGGCTGCGACAAGTTCGGCGGGGACCGGTACGATTCCGGCGGCACCGTCGGGCAGGACGCCAAGCGAGACCGGGGCAGAGGCGCCATCGGCGATCAGCCAGAGTTCCAGCACCCGGCCGGGCAGGGCGTTGCCGGTCACGCGATCGATCTGCAAGGCATTGGACGCGGGGTCGAACCGGGCCTGAACCAGCAGGGATCCGTCTTCGGCGGCAACCTCGGCGATGTAGGTGGGGCCGGTCGGCGCAAGTCGGGTTTCGGGAAGGACGACGACCATCACAAGCGCAAGCACAGCGGCGGTCAACGCGCCGAACAGGCCGCTGAGGAACCAACCGCGACGCGGCGCGCCGGCCGGGGTCGGAGTGTCGAACAGGCGTTTCTGAATCGCGCTTTTGAGATGCCGGGGCGGTGCCACCGGGGCGATTTGCGCGGCAAGGCTGACGAAGCCCTCGTCCCAGTCGCGGACCAGATCGCGCAGCGCCGGTTCCCGCGTCAGACGGTCGTCGAACGCGCGGCGGTCGTCTGCATCCATCAGATGCAGCGCATATTCGCCCGCCAGGACGAGGTCGTCTTCGTTATGATCGTCGGCTTGGCTCATCGGCTCAGGCATTCTTTCAGTTTGATCAGGCTGCGGCGCAGCCAGGTACGCATCGTGTTCAGCGGCACACCGTGATGGTCTGCCAGATCCTGGTATGTCTCGCCCTCCAGATAGGCGCCGCGCACGGCATGTGCGCGGTCGGCGTCGAGTTCGTCCAGACAGGACGTGATCTGCGCCGTTTCCGAGGCCGCGACCAGCGCCTGTTCCGGCGTCGGACCGCTGTCGCTGAGATCGAGGACGTCGTCGATATCCTCTGTCGGCGCCTTGCGGGCACGCAACTTGTCGATCGCCAGGTTTCGCGTCAGCGTGATCAACCATGTCATCGGGCTGTAGCCGTTCGCGGCGTAACTGCTGGCTTTCTGCCAGATCCTTACGAACGCGTCCTGCAATGCATCTTCCGCCTCGGCCCTATTGTTTAATATACGGATGCAGACGCCGAATAGTTTCGCTGAGGTCGCATCATAGAGCGCTGAAAACGCGCTTTGGTCGCCCAGACCTATTCGGGAAATCATCTGTTCGATTTCGCTTGTCGTTGTCATTCCGGCCTATCCGATGTGTCGGCCCAGAGATAACAGGGCGTTCAACGATTACAAACACAACTCGTTAATTTGGCGCATCTTTATGGGGATCCGTGGCCGGTGCGCCGCCTTGGAAATCGTTGCCGTTGACATAGTCGCAGGGGGCTTCCTGCATTTCCAGATGCAGCCTGTCGCCGGTGTAGGGATGGGCGCGGGCGACATCCTCGTCGAACTCGATGCCAAGGCCGGGGGCGGTGGGGGGGTGGATGAAACCCGCTTCCCAGCGGATCGAGTTGCGGATCAGTTTGAGGTGGAAGGCGCCACCGGTCTCGATGGTCTCGGCCATCAGCAGGTTCGGGATTGACACCGACAGGTGGATGTTGGCCGCCCATTCCACAGGGCCCGCGTAAAGATGCGGTGCCATTTCGGCATTGTAGACCTCGGCGATGGCGGCAATCTTCTTGGCCTCCCAGATGCCGCCCGCGCGCCCCAGCGCCGGTTGCAGGATCTTGGCGCCACCGGTGCGCAGAAGGGCCGCGAATTCCGCCTTGGTGGTCAGCCGCTCGCCGGTGGCGATGGGGATGCGGACGGCGCGGGCGACTTCGGCGAATTCCAAGAGGTTGTCGGGCGGGATCGGTTCCTCGAACCACAGCGGGCTGTAGGATTCAAGCGCCTGACCGAGCCGGATCGCGCCGGCGGTGGTGAACTGGCCGTGGGTGCCGAACAAGAGATCGGCGCGGTCGCCGACAGCCTCGCGGATCGCCTTGCAGAACACGACCGACCTAGTGATATCGGACATCGCGGGCTGGTGGCCGCCGCGCAGGGTGTAGGGGCCGGCGGGGTCGAACTTGACGGCGGTAAAGCCGATATCGACCATCGCCGCGGCAGCCTGTGCCTGCGCGTCCGGATCGGTCCAGAAGGTCGACATCTTCTGACCCGGCTGCGGGTAGAGATAGGTGTAGGACCGCACCCGTTCGTTCATCATCCCGCCCAGAAGCGCCCAGACGGGACGGTCGCGGTCCTTGCCGAGAATGTCCCAACAGGCGATTTCCAGCCCCGAAAACGCGCCCATGACCGTGAGGTCGGGCCGCTGGGTGAAGCCCGAGGAATAGGCGCGCCGGAACATCATCTCGATGTTCTCGGGGTTTTCGCCGGCCATGTGGCGCTGGAACACATCCGTGATGACCGCCTTCATCGCCTCGGGGCCGACGCTCGAGGCATAGCATTCGCCGTAGCCCACGATGCCGGTGTCGGTCGTCAGCTTGGGAAAGATCCAGTAGCGACCGCCCCAGCCGGGCGCCGGCGGCGCGACCACGAAAATCTCGAGATCCTGAAGTTTCATCGCTCACCTCCCAGCGTCGCCAGCCCTGCAATTGCAACCAAAGCACCGATCCCCGGCGCCGTCCAGAAATTGCGGGCCGTGCCGGGCCACGATCTGGTTTGCTTCCTCGTTCCGAGCAAGCGTGCCTCCGGCGGGGATATTTCAAAACAGAAGAACGCCAGCTTGTTTCTTTTCAGTTGAAGTATCAGTGCCGGAGGCACCGCGTGGCGCAAAGCGCCGCGCCATACATTTCTTGACGCCCTTGGGCGTCGCATTCAGAAAACGATCACGTTGCGCCGCGCGGCGCCCGAGCGGGTCGAGGCGATGGCTTCGTTGATCTCGGCCAGCTTCCAGCGCCCCGAGATCAGTTCGTCCAGCTTCAGCCGACGCTGCCGGTACAGATCGACCATCCAGGGTATATCGCGCGCCAGCACCACGTCGCCCATCTTCGAGCCGATCATGCCTTGCCCCAGAGCCGCGACGTTCACCGGCTCGTAGCTGGAGCTTTGGCCCGAATGCGGCATCCCGACCATCACCAGCCGGCCGCCCGGCGCGAGGTAGCGCAGCGCCTCGTCATAGGCGCGCACCGAGCCGACCGTCACCAGGACGGCGTCGGCGAGGCGTCCGGCGATCCTGGCGACCTGCCGCCATGGTTTCTCGCTGTCGGCAAGGACACCGTCGGTCGCGCCGAATTCGCAGGCGGTGGTCAGTTTCTCTTCCGTCATGTCGAGCGCGATGATCCGCGCGGCGCCGGCGATCCGCGCCCCCTGGATCGCATTCAGCCCGACGCCGCCCGCACCGATAACCACGACGATCTGACCGGGTCGCACGCCTGCAGCGTTCACCGCAGCACCGACGCCGGTGATCACGCCGCACGACAGCAGGCTGGCGGCGTCAAGCGGCATGTCGGCGGGGATGTGGGCCAGCTGGCTTTGATCAACGACGACCTTTTCGGCAAAGCCGCCCACCGCCATCCCGTGTTCCAATACGCCGCCGTCCGGCATCTCCAGCGGGCCGCGGGCGCGGTCATAGGCGGTACTGCAAAGCACTGGAACGCCGCTGGCGCAGGGCGCGCAGGACCCGCAGGACCGGATCAGCGTGGCCAGAACCGTATCGCCCACGGCGTAGCGCGTCACCCCGGCGCCGACTGCCGATACCGTGCCCGCCGCCTCGTGGCCATAGACCGCCGGCAGGGTGCCGCCCCAGCCGCCATCGAGATAGGAGATGTCGGAAAAGCAGATCGCGCAGGCGGCGAGATCGACCATGACCTCGCCTGCGCCGGGGTCTTTCAGGGTGACGGTTTCGATCACCAGGGGTTTTCCGAATTCGTGGCAGACGGCGGCTTTGATGGCGGGCATTCGGCGAAGCTCCTTATTTTTTTACAGGCTAGGGATCAGGCGGGCAGGGTTGCCCGCGGGCGGGCGACAAGTATGAGCACGCAAACGACCATCAGCATGGCCGAGAGCAGGAACGGCGCGCCGGGCAGGAAAACCGGGCCGCCAGTGCGGGTGAACAGGAAGAACACCGCCGTCATCACCATCGGCGAGACCGACATCGCGATGGCGGCGATCGATGAGAGCACGCCCTGCAACTCTCCTTGCTGGTCGTCCGGTGTGGCATTCGACATGAAGCCCTGCATCGCGGGACCGGCGACGCCGCCAACGGCGGCCATCGGCAGGCAGATCAGCGCCCATGTGCCAGAGCGGATGAGGCCGAAGAACACGAAGGTTCCGACCTCGAACGTCATACCGTAGATCGCGGCATGCCGTTCGCCCCATCTGCGCACGGCGGGCGCGACGGCGAAGATCATCACCAGTGTCGAGCTGATCCCGTAGATTCCCAGCGACAGGCCGATCCATTCGGGATCCCAGCCGAAGCGGGCCTTGCCGAAGAACGCCCAGATCGAGGGATAGGACTGGAAGGCGACGGAATAGACGAAGATCACCCAGAGGTAGGGTCGCAGGCCCGGCAGCTTGCCGATGGCGCGAAAGGCGGCCAGCGGATTGGCGCGGCGCCAGCTGAAGGCTCGGCGTTTGGCGGATGGCAGGGATTCCGGCAGCACGATCAGCCCGAAGATGAAATTCGCCCCGGCGATGCCGGCCGCGACCCAGAACGGCGCGCGCAGGTCGATGGTCGCCAGAAGCCCGCCCAGAAGCGGGCCGAGCACGAAACCGATCCCGAAGCCCGCATGGATCAGGCCGAAATTCCGGGCCCGCTGCGAGGCGGGTGAAATGTCGGCCATGTAGGCGCTGGCGGTGGCGTAGGTGGCGGCCGTGATGCCGGCCACGATCCGGCCGATGATCAGCAGCCAGATGGTTGGCGCCACGGCCATCACCAGGTAGTCGAGCGCCATCACCGCGAGGGCTGTCAGCATCACCGGACGGCGGCCGTAGCGGTCAGAAATATTGCCGATGACGGGGCCGAACAGGAACTGCATCAGCGCGAAAGACGTGGCCAGCACCCCGCCCCAGAGCGCGGATTCGCCGATCGGCCGGCCGGTTACCTCTTCGATCAGGTCGGGCAGCACCGGGAAGATGATGCCGATGCCGATGGTGTCGATCGTGACTGTCGCGAGGATGAAGGTCAGGGCGAGGCGGTTTTGCATGGAAGGTTCCGGCTGGCCCCGTCGGGGTGTGTTCCGGCGGCACAGTAATCGGGGTTTCCGGACTTGAAAAGGGCTGGGCGTTCGTGGTGGAGCGGCGGGCTTTGGTCACGTCGCGGATGCGTTCCACGCGGGTATATTTTCAAGACGATGAAGGGTCAGGCAGCACGTGCTGCCTTGGCGAAGGCGCGGGCTTCGGCGGGGGCGAGGCCAAGCTGGGCTTCGGGGGTAAAGAGGCTGGCGGGGGCGGCGTCGGGCCATTGCGCCGCGGCCAGCGTCGGCAGCGGAGTTCCGGTGGTTTGGACTTGCTTGCACATCGCCTTGACTGCTGCCTGCGCGTCAGGTCTTGGCATGATCTGCGCCAGTTCGAACGAGAGTGCTTCGGCGTAGGTCAGGCCGAGGCCGTCGTCGATCAGGGCGCGCATCCGGTCCGGGTTCGGCGTGATGCCGTCGGCCAGTTCGGTTGCGGCGGAAAGGGCACGCGCGCTGGTCATCGCGATCTGCGGCAGGGTCAGCCATTCCACCATCCAGGCCGCGCCGTCACGTTGCTGGCGGTGTAGGACGGTGCCCTGGATCGCGGTGTTAAGCGCGGCGTTTTGGCGGGCCAGGGCGGCCAGAAGCGAGGGCAGGACCGGGTTCGATTTCTGCGGCATGGTTGAAGAGCCGCCGCCTTGCGCCAGGGTGACCTCGCCGATGCCACTTTGGGTCATAAGCAGCAGGTCCTCGCCGATCTTGCCGAGCGAGCCGGTGACCAGCGTCAGCCAGCCGGACAGTTCCGCGATGTTGTCGCGGCACGAATGCCAGCTGGCGTCGGGATTGCCGAGCGACAGGTTCAGGGCCAGCGTCGCGCGGATCTGGGGTGTTTTCGGGCCCATCGCCGCCGAGGTGCCTGCGGCCCCTGAAAGCGATACCTGCAGCAGGCGGGGCTTGAGTTGTGCCAGTCGATCGAGGTGGCGCAGCAGGGGCGCGCCCCAGCTTGCGATGACGGCACCGAATGTGGTGGGGGTAGCGACCTGACCGAAGGTGCGACCGGCCATCGGAAGGTCGGCATGGGTTTCGGCCAGCTTGCCGAGGGACTTGGCGAGCGCTTTCAGGCGGGCGTCATGGATTGCCAGGACTTGCCGCAACCGAAGCACGAGGGCGGTGTCGATGATGTCTTGTGACGTCGCGCCCCAATGCAGGTATTGGGCATGTTCGGGCGCGTTCATCTGGGCGCGGAACGCAGCGACGAGGGCCGGGACGACAACCGCGTTGCGGCCGGTTTCGGCGGCAAGTGCGGCGGGGTCGATCTGGATCTCGCGGCTGGCGCGGTCGATCGCGGCGGCGGCGGTTTCGGGGATCAGGCCTTGGGCGGCCTGCGCTTTGGCCAGCGCGGCCTCGACCAGCATCAGCGCGCGGATCTCGGCGCTGTCGGTGAAGAGGGCTGCGACCTCTGCATCGTGGAATAGGTCGCGGTAGAGTGACGAGTCGAGGGGGCTGGCGGGCATCAGCCGGCGGGCCTTAGCCCGAGGATGTCGCGGGCCTGCATCCAAGTGGCAACCGGGCGTTCGTATTTCGCGCAGAGATCGGCGGCGCGTTTTACCAGTGCGGCGTTCGACGATGCCAGCGTGTCGCGGTCGAGGCGCATGTTATCTTCCAGCCCTGTGCGGGTATGGCCGCCCGCTGCGATCGACCATTCGTTGACGAGGATCTGCGCCGGGCCGACGCCCGCACCGCACCATTGCGCGTCCGGCGCGATGCGGTTCACGGTCCTGACGTAGAAGTCGAACACTTCTTTGTCGGCGGGCATCGCGTTTTTCACGTTCATCACGAACTGGATGTAAAGCGGGGCTTTCAGGCGGCCATCCTTCGCCATCTTGACGGCTTGGAAAATGTGAGACAGATCAAAGGCTTCGATCTCTGGCTTCACGTCATAC
>JBBKVT010000233.1:0-12343 GCA_037968535.1 Paracoccaceae bacterium | reverse complement strand
CGATATCGAGCGGATCGCCATTATCGTATTCCGAGTTCTTGTCGTCGAGTTGATATTGGATCGCGGTTTCCGTTCCGCTGCTCGTCTCAGGGCCCGTTTTGCCGGAGATGACCACGAATGTTCCGCTTCCCGCATAAGCTATTATGTGCTGACTGGTCTTCAGGACCTCGCTGATCGCGTCTGCGACTTCGGTCAGTGCGTAAAGAAACTCTTCGGACGACGCCCGAGCATGGATCGCCTCGATCCCGTCGATCTTGATGGCAAGCACCTGCGAGCTTTCAAGACCGGCGCGCGACAGCTGCGTCAGGTAGGCCTTGAATGACTTGTAGTCGATCAGGCCCTTGATGCCCTCGATCTGCACATCGTCGGACGGATCGAGGGTATGCCCGCGGTCGAGAGCCGAGCGACCGGCGTTGCCTGTGCTGTCATGTGCCGCTGCTTGCTGCCGCGCAATGACCAACTCCTCCGCCATCCGAAGGCGTGCACCCAGTTCTGTGATATCGAAGGGCTTGGTTGCATAGTCCGTTGCACCGGCCTTGAAGGCCCGATCGATATAGTCCCTTTCCGTCATCGCGGTCAGCATGATGATCGGGGTCTTCCGGTAGGCCGGTATTGCGCGAACACGTTCACACAATTCGATTCCGTCCATTCCTGGCATGTGAATGTCGAACAGGAAGCATTCGAACGCGTCCTGCGCGCTTTCCAGCGCATCCAGCGCCAGTTGAGCGGACTGCACGACCGTTACGTCCGGATAACCGGCTTTCGCCGAGATCATCGGAATCAGTTCGAGAATGAAGTCGTCATCGTCGACGGCCAGTATCTTCATGTGCACCTTCGTCTATCTTGAGTTGCAACAAGCCGGCGCCGCAAAAAGTTCCATCGCCCTTCTTGCGATACATGTTCCAAGCCCCTGCCAGCCAATCCGGCGCACGGCCGGGCATTTGTCATCAATTGTTGGCTGATTGGTACCACAAACGGATATCACGCGCCAGTTGAATGCAACTACCTTAGGCTGAATCGTCGCTGCATGCAAATGTCTGCGGGGCTCTGCTGGCAACTGCTGAGGACCCCGGCCAGATAGAGGCGTGTCCAACAAGTGCGGACGCAAACAGGCCCAGACCGCCTGCAAGCGGGTAGGACAGGAGCATCAGCCACAGGGTATAGTCGAACAACCATATCATGGCTGCGCAGATCATTCCGAACACCATACCAGCAATCAGATGCACGAGGATCGTTCTGGTCACTCCTGTTCCGGGCGCGGTGCCAACCGGGCTGCATCCCGCCGCAGGAGGGTCGGCAGCACGATCATTGCAGTCGGTTCGTTGCCCCACATCGTCCCTACCAGGCGGCTATCGCTTTCCAGCAGGGCTCACGTCTTCGGGACCGGTCAGTAGTCTTCGTTCGGTCCAACGAAATCGGTCGGACGGGTGAGCCCCAGATAGAACCGGAGGTCGAAGGCTCCCCGCCGCAGGCTCAATCGGTGTTCCGGGAGTTCGCGAAAGCGGGAGACGGCCGCTTGCATGAAGATCGACACGATCCTCTCTTGTGCCGCAACCACGATCGCAGGATCTCCGTCTCCGATCTTGTAGTCGGGCGCGATGTCCTCGACAACAAACTCATCCTTTCGAGTCGCTTCGCAAAGCGAAATGACCTGCTCGAACCCAGCGCGGGTGGATTGTGGTGAAGAGTCCTTCATCTCGCTCCAGTCCACAAGCAATGCGTGCGGAGTCCGCGTGATCTTCCAGTTCTCAACCTTTCGCGGCAAGAGTTTGTGCTTTCCGCGCCTGCGGCCTTCTGATGACAACTCCTCTGATTTCAGAAATACCCCGCCATGCAGCGGCATCGTTGTGACGTCGGTCATGATTGACACCGTAGATATCTCCTGATTGTCATCTGATCTCTGCAGGGGCAGTTCAGTGGAGATTGGCCTGTGTGAACAGACCTGGAATGCGCGACGTCATGAAGACGGGAAGGGGCACCCGGCAGGGGGCTTTGGGATGGACAGCGTAGTCCGACACGGCCAGGATCTGTCGGCGGTCAGGTTTCAGTCCAGCCAAGGCCTTTTTGCGGTTTTCCCGAGCGCGAGTTATGTAGTTGCGGCCATTGTTCAATCCTCCGATGAGCTTTCATGCCTTTTACATCTTAAGGTTGTCCAGAAAACACGCGGCTGATAAGGCCTCAAACAGAACCAATGCGTTCGAAATTGGGCAACAATCGCACTTAATTTTGCCGCAATCATTACTAACCAGTTTATAATGAAAGATTTCAGAACAAGATTTTGCCACAATCACCCAGTGACGACCGGAAGCGCTGGCGCCTAGCGACGTGCAAACGCGTCAATCTTGCGGCCAACCCACCTGATCCGGAGGGCTTCCACGCCGGAAAACGGTAGAAAAACAGTCTGTTCCCGGCGAATCACGCCGGATTGTGGCAGCTTCTGAATGCATGATTGGTCTTCTTTGCGCGTTAAACCCACGTGGGTGACTACCTGCGCAAGCTGTTCGTCCATGGTGCGCCGACGGTTCTGCATCTCATACGTGATTGGACGTCCCCGATAACGGCATGGGCAGTCGGTCTTAGTGGGCGCACACACTTGGCGATTGCTGCAGTCGCCATCGCCAACAAGTTGGTTCTGGAATGCCATTGTTCGAACCGCATTGTGTGACGGGATTCACGTGACCTGATTGCCAGTCGGCTCTTCGATCGGCACCATAAACCAGAACGTCGTCTTGCCGTTCGGAACGCTGTCAAATCCGATTTCGCCCCCCGCCTGCTCGACGATCTGTTTCGCGATGCTGAGACCCAGTCCGGTCCCGCCGCGACTGCGCGTCGATGTGGTCGCCGCCTGCGAGAATGGCTGGAAGATCTGGTCGCGAAATGCATCCGGGATTCCGGCACCAAGATTGGCAACCGTGATCCGGACCCAGTTTTCCTGCTGTTCCGTCGCGACGTCGATGGTGCTGCCTTTGTCCGCGAACTTCGCGGCGTTGGACAGAAGGTTGGTCATGACCTGTTGAAACCGTTTCGGGTCGACCCATCCGCTGAGGGTCCGGTCGGGGAAGTCGGCATGGAAGCGGACCCCGTACCTGTCGGCGGAGGCCAGGTTGGTCAGCACGGCCTCTTCGACCAGTTCCGCGATGCGCTGTCGAGTGAGTGTGAGGCGCATCTTTCGGGTCGAGAACTTCTCAAATTCCAGGATGTCGTTCACCAGGGAGTTCAGGCGTTCTCCGTTCTGCTGCGCTATGTACAACAGCCGTTGCGCTTCGTCGGATAGAGGCTCGGTGTCCATGGTCGAAAGGAGCGACAGCGACCCTAGCACTGACGTCAAAGGCGTCCGCAGTTCGTGACTGACGGTGGATACGAATTCGCTTTGCAGTTCGCTCATGCGCCGCTGTTGGGATACATCGACGATCTGTGATATAAAATGCTCCGGTTCGCCTACGGCGTTCTTGATCATGCCCACACTGAGCAGACCCCACATGACAGCGCCATTCGACCGGATGTAGCGTTTTTGCATCTGATAGGATGGAATCTGACCCTTGACCAGTTGATCGAGCAAACCGAGATCGGCATCAAGGTCCTCCGGGTGGGTCACGGATTGGAAATCGGTCATCAGCAAGTCGTCTTCAGAATATCCAAGAAGATCACACAGGGCCGTATTCGCCCGAAGCCAGGCTCCATCCAAACCGACGATCGCCATTCCGACCGAAGCATTGTCGAAGGCCGACCTGAACTGATCCGCGCTGACGCGAAGCGCGTTTTCAATCGCCTTGTGTTCGGAGATATCTGTCAGCGCCCCGATGACGCGGATCACATCGCCGCTGACATCCCTTTTGGCGATCGCGAGATCCGCCCGCATCCAGCGCCATCGCGATCCGGCGTGCGGCCGAAACCGGCATTCGCAGCTGGTACGCTCTCTGACATCTTTAAGGCAAAGACGCATCGCTTCCATTGCCGCGTCAAGATCGTCGGGATGCACGCGTTCGCGCCATTCCAGCTGAACATCGACATCATCCGTCGGCGCAAGGCCCAGCAATTCCCTGCAAATCTCGGAAACGATCATCGTCTCCGTGATGGCATCGTACTGAAACACACCGATGCGAGCGCCCTTGATGGCGTTATCCGCAAGCATCAGTTTTTCCTGCGCCTGCCTCTCATACTCCATCTCGTCAGCGATTTCCCGCAGGGCAAGCGCGTGATGCAGGCCCCGTTGGCCGTCGGTCCAGGCCGTGATCTGGGCCGCAAGCACGACCGGGTCGCCACACTTGTGGCGCCCGATCATTCCCTTGACGATGACGTCAATCGCAGGAGGTTTGATCAATCCATTGAGCTCTTCCAGGGACGCTACTGGCAAGATGTCACAGATGGGCAGGCCCGCCATGTCGGCGCAGCTATACCCAAACATGCGGGCAGTCGCGCGATTGCAATGCGATACACGGCCCTCTGGTCCCACGATCATCAGCGGGACCTGCATGTTCATGAATGCATCTATAATCGGCGAACCGTCCATCGTGATCTCCACTCCGCGCTGTCCTCCGACTGGTACAGTCCGAGATCGCACGCGTTAACCCTCAAAGACAATTTACATCACACAGGCCTGCTGACAGGCTAACAGCGGCAGTCAACTCGAGCTTGTTCCAGCAATCTCATCGCAACATCTAGGCGGGACGTCAATTCATGCACGTCGAACGGTTTGGTGACATAGTCCGTGGCACCTGCCCGGCAGGCCTGATCTATGAATTTCCGGTCGGTCATGGCCGTGACCATGATGATTGGGCAATTGGCATAGTCGGGAAGGCGGCGCAGGAGATCGCAGAACTCGATCCCGTCCATCCCCGGCATTCGGATGTCCAGAAGGATGCACTCAAAAGGGCGCCGGGATTGGGTCATGCATTCCAGGGCTTCGCCCGCGCTGAGCGCCAGAGTGATCTCGGGATGCCCTGCTTTGGCGACCAGAAGACGCAGAATCTCCAGGACGGTCGGGTCATCATCAACGGCAATTATTCTCATGAGAACCTGCTCACGCCCCTCGTTGTCTGGTCCCACTGCGAATCCAGACCGCAGTCCGGTTCGAACCAGCGGTTGCAGCAATCCCATCGCAGGAATGCAACAGCATGGGCTTGTGTCGCCATTAGGGCGGCAAAATGTTCAATTCGTCTAAATCGCCGAAATCATGTAACTTACTGGCTCTGTGATCGGTCGATCTACCCGCGCAGATTGCCGCGCGGGTAGATCGACCGCTCAACATGCCGTTCAGCCAGACCTATTTGACGGAGGAAAAGATCCGTATCGTCTTGACTGGCCTGCGCGGCGAGGAAAGCATCCCGTCGCCAGATCCCCGAACGCCAACGCGATCAATCACTATGTCGATGCGTCGCTCAAACGGGTCAAGCGGGACGAAAACGACTTTGTTGCCGAGCACAGGAGCTTCTTCCAACTGTTAAAACGGGAACGGATCAGTCGACGCAACTATCCAACCCGTGGGGCCTCATGGCAGGATGTGTTCGAATACATCTGGATAGCGATTAGGCAGCCGACAGCAGCCGTCCTTGCTTCAAACAAGCGTATGTTGAGAGAACTGCGCCGGGTTTTGGTCCGATCTGGTGCGATCGACTTTAGGTCAGGACCTGCTGATCCGTCGAACCGTGACGTTGTTTTTGAGCTTCTGATTGGCCAGTGCGACCGCAAGGTCGATCCGGTCTCAATCTGACAAGCAGTACCAAGATCAGTCCGGTTGCAACCCCGAAAGCAGAATACAGGCAAAGTGCTTTCAACACAGAGACTCCACTCAAAAGCGCAATTGCACAGGCTGCCAATCCTACCAACATGCAGACGAACAAATAACCAAGAACCATGTTTCGTCACCCTTCCCCAAAGAGACCTGACTACAACCTCACGTTGAATAGTGGCAGAACTATGACGCCTCAAGCTGTTTTGGCGCGACTGATCAGCATGCAGTACTTCCACTGATGAGCGCCGTCGCCGCCTGGCCCGGCGATATTCCATCTCACCTCGCCGACTCGCTCCTCAGCTGGCGGCCGGGCTCTGTCCTGCATGATCTGACGAAGCCTCGGCGGAGAGGCTTTCGGAAAATGCCGCCGACACGACCGCGGCGGCCGACTGACTGGCGAGAATTCTTCGACCATATCGTGCAGGCATCTCGGGTGAACTCCACCGGCCCGCAACCATGATTGACGACAAGTCACAGCCAAGTCTGAACGCGTCATGCACACCGCCAACGCGGGTGCTGTGGGCAGATACATCGTTGCGCCCCGTACAGCGTTTTAGAATTCTTGAGATTGTCGCGGGATCCATCGGACGCGACACAGCGTGTCGTTGCGACTTCGTGACCATTGGATCACCGGCTTTCAACTCGGCCATCTCCACCCATCTCAGAACGGCGTTGGTCCCGGCTTCTGACAAAAAGGCGTAGGCACCCTCGCCATATGGGTCGGTCTTTGACCGGGTAACATAAAGCAGGCTCGAGTCGTCATCCTGACGCATGAGATCCTTGACCTTGAACGCAACGATTTCAGACGCCCTGCACCAGCTGTCCGTCGCGATCCAAAGAACGGCTTTGTCGCGCATCTCAATCCGGCTGTCTCCCATTTGTTGGATGGTCTTCAGTACCTCTCCCTTGCAGAGCGGCGGAGCCTGACGCACGCTTGCGCCATATTTTCGTTTGACGCCCTTCAGGGCGAGTTCAACCAAGCGGTGGCGGCACGGAGTGGCAAGAAATTCTGCCCTATGCATCTCGGAAATGGCCCAGAGCCGGGTTTCGATAGTTGTGCTCCTTATCCGACCGCCGAGGTAATCGATGTAGGCGGCGACGATCCTAGGCTCCACAGGCGGTCGTGGGTCAAATGCATTTGCACAGCACCACTCGCGAAACATCGCCACGATCTGTCGGTAATTTCTGAGCGTTGAGGGGGCAAAGGCGGACTCTGAGCGACGCCGGTACTCGTCGATCAGTTGCTCTCGCGTTTCCTTGGGCGTGTTGAGCAGGTGCACAACCGTCGCGTGACGTTCAGCTTCGCGGTCGAAATTGAGCCTCATTGGTACCTCCATGGGGAAACTCTCCAGGAGCATCCTAAGGCGAGGCTCAACCGCAAAGCGAGCCAATCCGAAGTTGTTTACGAATTGTTAAGGTTTTGCATCGAGGATGTGCTGAACGACCGCATGGAGAAGATCAATGAACGACGCACGCATGAGAGAACTCGACTCTGTCTTGGCGGACTACGTCGAACGATACGGTCTGACCGAAAAGGCGCGTCGATACTATTGGAAGCAAGCCGCGGACGCCCGCGACGATGCATTCATTCGATCTGAGTCAATCGGCATTGAAGATTAGGTCTGACTCATGTGTGGCCCCCTGATGTATGAAAACTTTGAGTAATTTGAACAAGTGATCAGGTCGGGTCACGTGTCTGGCTGTCTGACGTCAGACAATTTGCGTCCTCGATCGCGGGTTTGCACCGATACGGAAGGGCAAAGCACGATCATTACCTGCTGCGATCAAGTGCTTTCTCGCGGATCGTCCGTCACGCGAGTAATCGCAAATCTACAATGGCCAGAAACGGGATATGACTCCGTATATCGACCAACATCTCTATTTCTGTGTTGATTCGGCACCAATCTAAATCCTTATGACTGGTTCAACCTGCGGGTGAGACTTCAAGCGCTTGTCTAGGCCCCCATCCTTGCGTCACCAATGCAACCATAGGCACAATTGGAGGTGCCGATAATGCAGTTGGGGACAAATAAATGAATACAATTCGTGTGGCATTGGCGGCATCAGTCGCCCTGGGGGTTTCCACTCCGGTTTTTGCTCAATCGGCGGGATGCAGTACGATCAACGGCTTTAGGTCCAGCCTCGTACAGGTCCGTGTATTCGAAGAACTGGTGGATGGCCGGTTCAGGGCGGGGGAAGAGATCACATTGACGGCGAGATCGGTAGTCTCTTCTGAACCCGTCGGCACACCGGTCTGGGCTTTCGCTGATCTTGCTCTTGCTTTCGACTTTGGAGACGGCGCATTTTCCCCGACCTATTCATCATCCAACACCCCGATCAGAGAAACAATTATTGTGCCAACTGGCGGAATAAGCGGACTCGCCCTTACTGAATTTGGCCCTTGGTTCACAGACCTAAATGGCGTGGTGATTTCCTGCGGTATTCCGATCCTTCCAATTGGTGCGGTTGTCTCGAGCTTGGCTGGGATTGGTGTTATCCATCAGAACCAGTCGCTTCGTGTCGCCTTGGATCATAACCTGCTCGGCAGGCTCCAGGGAGGGGAACGTCCCGAGGCGGCAGTTACGCGTTCAAGTGCTTTCGTATCCACTCAGGGTATGTCGGACCAACCCATGGATGGCAACGCTTGGCTGTCGCTGAACAGCCGCGCATATTTTGACGGCTACGAAGGACACGCGACAGATTTCTCCGCTGGCATGGATTGGCTGCTTAGTGAATCGAGCATCGTTGGCGTAGTGATCGGCGCAGGCCTGACCGACCTTGAAGATGCAACTGTTTCAGAGGCCAAGTCATCATCGCTCCTCATTGGCGCTTATGGTGCCTATGGTTTAGCATCAGGTGTCTTGGTGGACGGTTATCTGGCGTACTCCGTTGTTGACTACGACGTCGGTGACGCAGATTTTGATACCAACCGCACACTTGCTGGTCTTTCGGTAAACGGAAACGTCTCCGTATCCTCGGGTGTCCTACAACCCCGAGTGCGTCTTTCCGGCTCCTGGGAGGATTTCCCAACGGATGTTGTCGGCCTGACCGGTGGGGCGAGTCAGCAATATCGGGCGTCCATTGGTGCGCGCCATGACTGGAACTCCACTCTCGCAGGAACGGGGTTGAAACCATGGGCCTCGCTGGACTTCGAATATGGGTACCAGGAAGACACCGACGGCTTGACCGATGATTTCTTCGCGCCCCGTCTAGGCATTGGTCTTAATGGCACCGTTGGCCTAGGGGTACTGACAGCCAGTATTGATGTTGGGCGTACAACATCAGATGTGTATGACGCGGGCTTAGCGTTGTCATACGAATTCAAGCTCTGAGCCGCAGAAGCGATATACCAAAGTCCGCGCGGTGGTTCCTGCCTTTCGTCATGTTCTGATCATCTCCTCTCTGGCGATCGGCTGACGTCAGGTCGTTGCTTGTACCACCCTTCCGAACCGTGGGCGGCTCAATCCAAAAGGTTTCTGCGCTGTCAGGCCGGCGGGGTTTCGACCCGGTCGGCCTCCCACCGGCCCGCGTTATCAAGAATTCGGTCCGGGTGGCGGTAGGCCTTGCGCAAGATGGCCTCGTAGAGTGCGGCCTCTTCGGCAGGGGTCACGGCGGTGGCCTTGCCGGTCAGCTTTTGCAGAGCCCCCTCAAGTGCTGCGACCGTGCCTGACCCCTCGTCGAACTGGGCCTTTTTCCGCCAGACCAGATCATCGGGCAGCAGATCGGCGCAGGCCTTGCGCAAGATCCATTTCTCGGTGGTCGCGCCGGTTGCCTCAACTGCATCTGCGTCGGTGCGGCAGAGTTTCCACGCAGCCGGAACGGATTGCGCGAAGTCGATCAGATCGCGGTCAAGAAAGGGGGTGCGCGCCTCAAGGCTCTCGGCCATGGTTATGCGGTCGACCCGCTGGAGGTTGATGTTGTGCATCGTGCCGAGGCTGCGGGTCAGTTCATCGGCCAGAGCGCGCGGATCGTCCACGTAAGCGTGGTGATAGGTGTAGCCGGCGAACTGTTCATCTGCGCCTTCGCCGGTCAGGACCGCCTTGACGTCGCGTCGGGCCAGAAGGGAGACAAAAAGTGTCGGGATCGCGCTGCGCACAAGGTCCACATCGGCGCTTTCGAGATGATAAATCACATGTGAAAGGTTCTCGACGATATCATCGGCGGTAAAGGCATATTCGTGATGCTCGGCGCCGATGTGGTCGGCCACGCGGCGCGCAGCCATCAGATCGGGTGACCCTTCGGTGCCGACCGAAAAGGTCTTGAGCGGCCCCATGCCGGACTCTTGCAGAACCTTCTGTGCAATCGCCGCGATGATCGAACTGGCAAGCCCGCCTGAATGGAAGGAACCCACCTCGACATCGGCCACCATCCACTTGGCCACCGCCTCTTCCAGCACCAGCCGCAATTCATGCGCCGTGCGTTCGATGTCCGCACCGGGTTCCGGCGTGGCCGCGCCCTGCGGTGTGCGGTACCATTGCCGCCAGCCGTCGCGGCTGTCTTAAAGCGTGCCGGGTGGGATCGCCTCGATCTTGTCGACCTCCACGCCATCGAACGCCTTCAATTCCGAAGTGAAGGCATAGCCGCCGCCGATATGCGCGACATAGAGCGGCTTGATCCCCAAGGGATCGCGCGCCGCGATGATCCGGCCCCGGGTCGCCAGAACGAAGGCGAACATCCCGTCAAGCTTGCTGATCCACCGGCTTTCGCCGGACCGGAACAGATGCAGGATGGCTTCACTGTCGCTGGCTGTCTCGAACACGCTCGGGCCAAGGATCGCGCGCAGATCGGCATGGTTGTAGATCTCCCCATTGACGACCAGCAGATCGTCCGTCTGATGGATCGGTTGCGCGCCATCATGCGACCCGATGATCGACGGTGACGACCATCGCCCGCCAGACCGCGCGCGTGCAGTCATCGCTGGATGAGTTCATGCCAGCCTTCGAAGCGCGGATCATGACGCTGGCCAAGACGCATTCTCTGCTCACTGGTGGAAATTGGGACGGCATGACGTTGGATCGCCTGATCCACCAGCAGATCGATGCCCATGCCGACAAGTTGGGCGACACGATCTTTGTCGAAGGGCCGGACCTGCGCGTCACGGCCACCGAAGCACAGTCCATTTCCATGGCTCTGCACGAGCTCGCTACAAATGCGGCCAAGCATGGCGCGCTCAAGCAGGATGGCGGTCGCGTGTCGATCAGATGGAGCAGACTTGCCGAGGGTTTCGAGTTCGAATGGATCGAAACCGGCCTGATCGGCATCACCGAGCCGACGAAGACGGGTTTCGGCACAATGATCCTGACGCGCATTCTGCCCAGTCAACTGAATGGCGAGGCAATGCGTGAGTTCACGCCTGATGGCTTTAAATACCGGCTTCGGGTCGATCAAAGAACTTCTGCGTAAGCGCTGCGTGATCGGATGGCTTTGAGCTCAGCGGCCCTCTATTCGCCGTTCAACAAACCTGATCAATTCGGATTGAAGATACGGTTTCTGAAAGATTTCGGCCCTTGGGGCCGCTTCGTTGGCTAGCAGTTTCCCCATCTGACCCGTGACAAAAACGAACGGCACACCTTCGTCGAGCAAGCGGACAGCGACGTCGATGCTCGTGCCCCTTGCGAGGTTGTAGTCCAGCACCGCGCAGTCGAGCTCCACGTTGTCTATCAGCTTAAGGGCCGATGCCGATGTCGGTGCCGGACCGATAACCGTGAACCCGGCATCTTGAAGAGCGCATTCCAGATCCATCGCCTGAAGACAATCGTCTTCGAGAATCAGAATGCGACGGCAGGTATTCACGATCAACGCCTCGGAAAACAGCGTCAACGGGAGGTTGCGCTCGTGGTCTAACGCATCTGGGCAACTCCTGTTCCGAAATTGACTCAGAATAAGTCACCAACGTTCAGACCCGGAGAGAGAGGTATGTTGGACTGCCGCCAAAATGACGACGCCACCGGCTGTCGGTTTACGTGGCAAACATTGCATTAGTAATAGTGATTTAACGATTACAGGTTGATGTCTTTGGCGTTGGGCGAACTGAGAAAGTTGCTTCTATCGACCGCCCAACACGGTTGTTTTCATGACTTCGGGCCGTTCGTTGTGAGCGGTCTATTTAATGTAGACCTGTTTTCTACGCGTATCAACGAGTGAGCATTTGGTCGTCTCTCCTAGTGTCAACGATTAAAGGATGATTAAAATGCAGTTCCACCCGGCCTAGGAAATTGCGAGCCATTCGCTCAGCAACCCATTGACAGACTTGGGTCTGTTCGTGGTCCTGTTGCTCGCTTATTCTGACAAGCCCTCTGAACGCTAAGGGTTTCCTCTCCAATGTGGCTTAAAGAGGTGAGTCCCAAAAGCTACAAGATCAGCATTTCTGAACTGACCAAATTGACCCAAGATCAACACAAGCGCAGGATTGCCGTGGGATGCTTTGGGATCACAACTGCCTCACACGGTTGTAATCGAATTCTCGGAATTGCCGAAGCATCCCACCAGATTGGTTTAAATTTGGAAAGCCTTAGGTCGATTTGACTTTGGGCGCATGCACGTCATAAACGGCACTCGGGATGTCTTCCGATGGCCATCAGTCAGATCACTGTCACTCATTAAGTTCTTGTA